>ONTY01000106.1:927-8919 GCA_900320815.1 uncultured Pseudomonadota bacterium | reverse complement strand
GGCGCCGGGCGCTCTGCCGGCGCCCAGAAGTAGCGGATGCCCGCACGCGACATGGCAATGATGGACAGCAGCCCGCCGAGCATGAGCAGTGCCAGCAGCGCCCAGGCGCTGACAGAAACGGGGGCGTCTTGCCCAAAGCCCGCTGGGTTGAGCAGCGCCGAGAGCATGACCATCTTGCCCACAAAGCCCGGCATGGGCGGCAGCCCGGCGATGGTGAGCACGCACGCCATGAACGCCAGCCCCAGGAACGCCATGCTCCCCGGGATGGCGCGCCCGATGAGTGCCTGCTCATCGTCGTCCAGGTTTACGCCGCGCTGGTGCTGTGGCTGGTGCTCAAAAAACGCCGAGATGGCAAAAGCATCCACGCTCTGCTCCCACCACTCCAGCGGTGGCTTGTCTTCCACCTCGCGCGTGCGGTTAATGAGTTCGACCAGCAAAAACAGCGTGCTCACCGCCATCGTCGAGCCGAAGGTGTAGTAGAGCGCGCCGCCCGTGACAGCGGGACGCCCAAAACCCAGCGCCGCCAGCAGCGCGCCCGAAGAAAAGATGGCGCAAAACGCCGCCATACGCCCCAAGTGCTGCGACGCCAGCACGCCCAGCGCGCCAAACGCCAGTGTCACCAGTCCCAGCGCCACGAGCACCGCGCCGCCAAACAGCGCCGAGATGCCCGCGTCTTGCGGAAACAGCAGCGTCCACAGTCGCAAGATGGCGTACACGCCCAGCTTGGTCATCAGCGCAAACAGCGCCGCCACGGGCGCTGCGGCGCTGGAGTAGGCAGGCGGCAACCAAAAGTTCAGCGGCCAGGCAGCGGCCTTGACCAGAAACGCCACCGCCAAGATGGCGGCGCCCGCGTGCAGCAGCGCGCGGTCGTTTTCCGGAATCGCCGGCACCATGATGGCCATATCCGCCATGCTCAGCGTGCCCGTGACGCCGTAGAGCATCGCCGCGCCAATCAAAAACAGGCTGGAGGCCATCAGGTTGAGCGCGATGTAGTGCACGCTCGCGCGCACCCTTGGCCAGCCCGTGCCGTGCAGCAGCAGCCCATAGGAGGCGGTGAGCATGATTTCGAAAAACACGAACAGATTGAACAGGTCTGCCGTGAGAAACGCCCCGTACAGCCCCATGAGCTGCAACTGGAACAGCGGGTGGAAGTACGCCCCCGCCTGATGCCAGCGTGCGCACGAATACAGCACCGCCGCCAGCGCGATGAGGCTGGCCAGCAGCACCATCATCGCCGCCAGCCGGTCAGCGGCCAGCACGATGCCGTAGGGCATCGCCCAGTTGGAAGGCAGATACACCCCCACCGACAGCGGACGCGCCGTGTGGTGCACCCAGTGCAGCAGCGTGATGGCCAGCAGCACGCCCAGCACGCAGGCGGCAACGTTGAGCGCCGCCGCCGTCCAGCGGCCAGCATTGCTTAGCAGCAGCATGAGGGCTGCGGTGAGCAGTGGCAGCACGATGGGCGCCACGATGAGGTGCGGCATCAGCGCGCGGGCAATGGCATCCATCACGGCGCGCTCCCTTGCGGCGCAGCGTTGGCATTGGCGCTGGCGTCCTTGTCAGCCGCACCCGCTGCGGCTCCTGTGTCTGCCTCTGGCGCGGCGCTGGCGCCCGGCAGCGTTTCCTTGGGCGGCAGCGGAGCCTTTTGCTCGTACGTCTGGAAGATGGCCGCTGCTGGGCCGGCGGCAGCGGGTGCATCAGGGCGCCGCGCGGCTGCCGGCTCGGCGCCGTCCACATGGTCGGTGCCCGACAGCCCGCGCGACGCCATCAGCACCACCAGAAACAGCGCCGACGTTGCAAAGCCAATCACGATGGCCGTGAGCACCAGCGACTGCGGAAAGGGGTCGGTGTAGTGCTCCAGGCTCGCCTCCAGTCCCGCGCGCACGATGGGTTCGCGGTCAATAAACAGGCTGCCCATCGCAAAGATGAACAGGTTCACCGCATACGAGAGCAGCGACAGTCCCATGAGCACCTGGTAGGTGCGCGCCCGCAGCACCAGCCACACGCCAGAGCCACCAAGCACGCCAATGACCGCTGCGAGGATGATTTCCATCTCAGCGCCTCCTGCCTTCTGTGGCAAGCGCCGCAGCTGGGCGCGCACTTTGGGGGCGGTGAGCAAGGGTGGGAGGGGAGGAGGGAAACGTGGGCAAAGTGGGCGCAGCGTCAAAAAAATGGTGCGCTGCCACAGAGCAACGCACAGGCGGGCAATCATAGCGATGCGGTGCTGACCCATTGTTGCTGTGCAGCATCTCTTTTTTTCTCCATTCTTTTAAGAATAAGTGGGTATATATCTATATACCCGCGATAATTGCGGGTGTTGCTCTATATTTTTGTGGAGTATTTTCTCTGCTTCTGGTTGTTCCACCAACTTGGCGGCAGAAGTGCCCGCACACGCCTGTTGCTTACGTCCGCAATCGGTTCCCGCTCCCCAGGCAGCTGCATCCATGCGTGCGGGCGGGAGCCTTCATGGCTCAGCCTATATCTTAGCCTATATCTTAGGTATAGCACAAATTACCAGCATATATTGCCTGCAAGAATTGTTCAATAGATGGGGTATATAGTTTTCTATGACGCGCTGCTGTGTGCGTTTTTCCCCTCTGCCTATCCACGCTTGCGCGTACCATTGCATGCTTCAAAAAATGGGCGTAACAGGGCGTCTTATATGAGTTTTTCCATTGCTTTGGCTCAGTGCGCGATGCGCTTGGGCGATGTGCGCGGCAACGCGCAGCGGCTGCTGGATGCAGCGTGCCGTGCGCAGCAGCAGGGCGCGCGGCTGCTGCTAGCGCCGGAGTGGGTGCTTTCTGGCGGGCTGCCGGGTGATGTGCTGCGGCGCGCGGATTTTCTGCAAGCGTGCGCGCGCACGGTGCACGACTTGGCGCATGTGCTGGCTGCCGAGGCGCCGGACGTGACGCTGGTGCTGGGGCACCCGGCGCGCGCAGAAGATGCGGGTATGGTATGGAGCGCCACCAGCGTGCTGCAGAGCGGGAACGTGGTGGCCAGCTATGCGCGCCCCATGCTGGCGCTGGCCGACGCACCGCAGGGTGCAGAGCGCCGCTGGCTGCTGGCGGCGCCCTCGCAGCCAGCGACGTTTGAAGTGCAGGGCGTGCGCTTTGGCCTGCTGATTGACGTGGATGCAGGCGCCGACGCGCTCGATGAGGTGGCGCGCGAGGCCGCTGCCGCAGGCGCGCAGGTGCTGGCAGTGGCAAGCGGCGTGCCCTTTGACGAGGCGCAGCCCGAAGCGCGCCATGTGCGCCTGGCATCGGCAGCGCGCGCTGCCGGGCTGCCCTTGATAAGCGCGCACGCCGTGGGCGCGCATGAACAAGAGATTTTTGACGGCGCTTCGCTGGCGCTGGACGCAGCGGGCAACGTGCTGGCGCGCGCACCGCAGTTTGCAGAAAGCCTCTGGCTGCTGCGCGCGGATGCCGAGGCCAGTGGTGTGCGCCTGTCAGGGAATACAACACCCCAGTATGTGGGCGACGAGGCGCTGTGGCGCGCGCTGGTGCTGGCGCTGCGCAGCTATGTACACGCCAACGGTTTCAAAGAAGTGGCGCTGGGCTTGTCTGGCGGCATTGATTCGGCGCTGGTGCTGGCGCTGGCCGTTGACGCGCTGGGCGCGGGCGCCGTGCGTGCCCTCACGCTGCCCGGGCCATATACCGCCGAGATGAGCGTGGAAGATGCGCGGGAAATGGCGCAACGCCTGGGCGTGCGCTGCGATGCGCTTTCTATTTCTCCCACATTTGAAGCACTGCAGGCCACGCTGGCGCCGATTTTTGAGGGATATAGCGAAGACGCCACGGAAGAAAATCTGCAGGCGCGCGTGCGCGGCGTGCTGCTCATGGCGCTTTCCAACAAAACCGGCTGCCTGCTGCTGACCTGCGGCAACAAAAGCGAATATGCCAGCGGTTATTGCACACTGTATGGCGATATGTGCGGTGGTTTTGCTCCCATAAAAGACGTGCTGAAAACGCGCGTTTTCAAACTGGCGCGCTGGCGCAATGCCAACGACCCATTTGGGCGCGGCGCCTCGCCCATACCAGAGCGCATCATCACGCGCCCACCCAGCGCTGAACTGCGCCCAGAGCAAACAGACCAGGACAGTCTGCCGCCCTATGAATTGCTGGACGCCATTGTGGAGCGTGCCTTGGCGGGCGCCAGCAGCGCGCAGCTTGTTTCTGCTTTTGAAGAAGATATGGTGCTGCGCACCATGCGCCTGCTGCGCGGCGCCGAATACAAACGCCAGCAAGGGGCAATTGGCCCGCGCGTTTCGCGCCGCAGTTTTGGGCGTGAGCGGAATATGCCCATCAGCCACGGCTTTCATTTTTAAAAAACCATGAAGCAAATTACCGCCATTATCAAGCCATTCAAACTCGACGAAGTGCGCGAAGCACTGGGAGAAGCGGGCGTCACCGGTCTCACCGTGAGCGAAGTCAAAGGCTTTGGCCGCCAGAAAGGGCACACCGAACTCTACCGCGGTGCGGAATACGTGGTTGACTTTCTGCCCAAAATCAAAATTGAAGTTGTTGTGCGCGACGATATGGTGGAGCAGTGCATTGACACCATTATCAAAAGCGCACGCTCTGGAAAAATTGGTGACGGCAAAATTTTTGTCAGCCCGGTGGAGCGCGTTATCCGCATTCGCACCGGCGAAGAAGGTGAGGAGGCAGTATGAGAGCCGCAGAACACTGGTCGCAGGCGGCGGGTGGCGGATATGCTGCCAGCACGCCGAAAAACATGGCAGTGCACGGAAGCGATATTGCCACCATGAATTATCAGCAATGGCTGGATTTTACCTTTGGCTCTGCGCCCGGTGAGCCGTGGCAGCCCTATGGAAATTATCGCTGCTCTGACTCCTGGCGGCTGCTGGGCTATCTGGATACGTTATTTACCAGGCCGTTGCCTGCATTGCACCGTTACACCACGGAGCAATTGGAGCGCGGGCTATGGTTTATTCCCAGTGCCAAAGGCTATCTATGGTGCTGGCTGGATACCAATATCAGCAGCAGCAAGCGCGCGGCGTGTGTGCGCTCGGCGCTCAATTTTCACGCCTGCCTTGATGGCCTGCTGCCGGACGCAATGGCACTGCATATGTGGTGGGATTCAGTGCTGGCGTACACACAGTATGAAGGGCGCAGCATTTTAGAAGACAGGGATATTTTTTCCACTGTTGTTGCCGCTATTGCCTTGTTTTTGCACAACAGCCAGCCGCGTGTGAGGCTGGCAGGCGAAGAGGGCGCTGAGCGTCTGCTGCTGATTTTGGAAAAAACCAAAGACAAACGCCTGGGTGCTGCCAGCCGCGTATTTCAGCGCGCCGGGCTGGACTGGGAGCGATATGCGCGCCGCAGCCTGTTGGTGGACAGTATGCGCGGGCAGCTGTGCTGAGGCTGGCTGCGGCGTCGAATGAAGCATTGCCTGGTATACATCTACTGCCCGCAAATATTGAAGGTAATAACAGATATAGACATGGAGTATAATAATACCCCTCGGTTTATATATGTTCTTACCCGCAGAAATTGCGGGCAATCATGGTTTGAACCGTGCAGTATCTGGTTCAGCACGACGCTGCTTCTTTGGCCAGCCAGCGCAGCGCGGGTGCGGTGGCGGGGAGGATGGGGCTGACGGTGGGAGGCAGCGGCGTCCAGATGTAACGCTGCCCTTCGAGCATGCGTAGCTCACCCTGCCAGGCAGTGACGAGGCAAAAGTGCAGCCGCACAAGGATGTGTGGATAGTCCGCCAGCAGGCTGCGCCACGGGCGCACGTCAGCCGGCAGCACGGCGAGGCCACCCGCGTACGCCTTGCCCGCTGGCCGGCTGGTGAGCAGCAGCAAGCCATCTTCGCGCCGCAGGATGCCGGCGGCCACCTCGCCTGTGCGGCGGCGAGTGTTGCTGCGCGGCAGGTGCGCGTCGACGATGAGAGGCGCATCAGCATTCATCTCAGCATTCATCACGTAGCCGCAGCGCCGCCAGGTGGTGCACGGGGCGCAGCACGCCGTGCCCGCCAGCGCGCCGACGGTAGCGCCAGGCAATCGCCGCGTCCCAGTCGGGGGCGGCAAGGGGCTGCGGCAGGAGCGCCTCCAGCCGCGTGAGAAGGCGCTCGGCGCGCTCAAGCAGGGGTTCAAGGTTGGCAGCGTTCATGGTTTCAGCGCATGAGGGCGTCGATGATATCCGGCTTGAGCGCGCGTGCGGGCGAAGCACACTCGTTCATGGCGCGTTCGCCGCGGAAGCCTGCGCCGCTGTTTCACGCAGGCGGCAGGCCGGCGATGATGCGCTGCGCGTCTTGAAGGGTGAGGCCGGGATAGCCGTAAAAGCGCCGGTAGAAGTCTTGCACGCGCTGCGGCAAATCATCGGCGGGCATCTTGTCCGGGTGCAGCACGCTGGCGGCCCAGCGCAGTTGCAGCGTGATTTCGCAGCCGTAGCGGTCCCAGGGGAAGACGCCTTCGGGGTTGGTGTAGACGCGCTGCTCGCGCACGGCGCGCAGCGCGTCAAATCCGGCGGGGCGGGCGGTGTGGCGCGCGCTTTCGGCGGACTGGATGATGATGTCGGGGTCAAGGCGCAGGAGGTATTCGCTGTCCACCAAGCGCAGCGTGCCCTCAAAGTCCTGCACGGCGCCCAGTCCGCCGGCTGCGCGTATCCACTCGTCAATGATGGTGCGCTGGCCGTCAATGACGAGTTGCGGCGCCCAGCGCACGACGTGCAGCACGCGCGGGCGCGCGGCTTCGGCAAATGGCGCGCTCCATTGCTGGATTTCTTTCAATTCACGGTCAAAGTGTTCAAGGTAGCTGCGCGCGCGCAGCGGGGCGCTGCCACCGAGGACGGCAGCCGTCTGCAGCACGCATTCGCGCAGGCCGGCAAAGCTCTGGAAGCCGACGCGCTCCACGCGGATGCCGGCGGCTTTCAGCGCGGCGGCGGAGGTGTCGCCGGGGTTGAGAAAGGCAAGCGTGATGCCGCGCGCCAGCAACCGCTCGGCAGTCAGGCCGCCTTTGGGCGCGTAGAGCGCGCGGTGCAGCGAGGGCTGCACGCGGTACATCCAGCCTTTGGTGCTGGGCGAATTGACGGTGGCGGCGATGCGGTGACCCGCGCCCAGCATGATGAGCAGCGAGGCGTGCGCGGGCCAGCCGTTGGCAATGAGCGGCGCGGCGCTTTCCGTGCCGTGTGCTGGCGCAAGGCGGGGCAGAGTGGCGGCGAGCAGCCCTTGCAACAGGCGACGGCGGGTGGTGGGCATGGTGTATACCTGTTATGTTTATGTGTGATTGCCGGCGATGTTGGCGGCTTGCAGAGCAATACCTATGAATATCATCGGGCAAGGAAATCATACTATCAAGTAAAACACTCCATTGCCGGTTTATGTAGCCGGCAATGAAGCGATACCCTTGATTCAATACGACCACTGCAGCGTCAGCCACACGCTGCGCGGTGCGCCGGCGCTGGCGCCGGCGTTGCCGGCGCCGCTGTAGCCCCAGCCGCCGGGGCGCACGTCGGTCCAGTAGCGTTTATCGGTGACATTGTTCACGGTGAGGCGCCAGACGGCGTCGCCGCCGGCGAGCCGGTGCTGGTAGCGTGCGCCGAGGTCAAGGGTGGCGTAGCCGCTCACCCAGCTGGTGTTGGCGTAATCGGCAGCGCGTTTGCTGATGGCGCGCACAAAGCCGTTGAAAGACAGGCCCGGCACCTGCGGCACACGCCAGTCGGCGTAGACGCTGGCGCTCCAGCGCGGCAGGCCGACGATGCGGCGGTTGTTGCTCGCGGGGTTGACGGTGCGTTTCATGCGCGCATCCAGGTACGCCACGCCGCCGGTAATGGACAGGTTGCGCGTGAGGCTGCCGGTGGCACCAAATTCCAAGCCACGGTTCACCTGTTTGCCACTGGCGTGGTACAGCGGCTTGCCGTCGATGGCCGCCGCAGCGTCCAAGTACCCAAAGGGGCGCTTGATTTGGAAGGCGGCAATGCTCATGTCAAAACGCCCCACGCGCGCCTTGTAGCCCACTTCCCACTGCCGGCT
>ONTY01000106.1:0-917 GCA_900320815.1 uncultured Pseudomonadota bacterium | reverse complement strand
AGCGCCTGACCCTCGTTGGCGGCGCCGGCAGGCGCCACACCGCCCATCTCCAGCGTATCGGCATAGCTGACGTAGGTGCTGCTGGTGGGCGTGGGCTTGAATACCAGGCCAATGAAGGGGCTGGCGCCGCTGTCACTGGGTTTGCTCGTCACGCCTGCGCGGTTGTAGTTGGTGAGGTGCATCCAGGAGTAGCTCAGGCTTGTCATGAGTTGCCATCGCTCATTGAATGTGATGGCATCGCCAAGGATGAGCGCCTGCTGGCGGCGTGCAGCGGTGCGGTAGCGGTTGGTGTAGTCCATCCATTCCCAGTCGGGCGCTGGGTAGACCACGGGGGCGTGCACGTTGGCTTGTCCAAGGGTGTAGGTGGCGCCATCGGCGGGGTTGAAGTTTTTCCAGTTGAAGCCGTTGTTGGCGATGGTGAGGTCATGTTTGACCGCTCCCGTCCATGCCGTGCCTTGCAGCGAGAGCTGGTTGCTCGTGATGGTGAAGCGGCTGGCGCCGCCCACGCCAGCGGTGGAGATGTAGTTTCCAGCCGTGTCCTGCACGCTGTTGGTGACGGTGGAGTATTCGCGGTCGGCAATCTGGCGCGAAGCGCCGCCGATGAGCCGCCAGCCGTTCCCAAACTCGTGGACGATGCGTGTGGTGAAGGTGGAGGTGTCGTTGTAGTCGCCCAAGCCGCGCTGTCCGTAGCCGGCGCGCTTGGGGTCAATGGCCGCAGGGAAGGGCACGCCGGCGGCCATGGAAAAGCGTCCGGGCAGGCCGTGGAATTTGTACTCGTAATAGCTGGCGTTCATCTCCAGGCGGGTGCGTTCAGTGAGGTCGCCGTCCAGCGCAAGACCCGCCAGACTGCGGCGGATGCGACTTTTGGGCGCATAGGCGCCGCCTGATTCCTGCACGGCATTCACGCGCAGCCGCCA
>ONTY01000105.1 GCA_900320815.1 uncultured Pseudomonadota bacterium | reverse complement strand
CATCATTGGGCATCAAAAAGGCGTGGAGGCGCTGCGCCGCTGCGTGCGCGCCTGCCAGCCGCGCGGCGTGCGCACGCTCACCGTTTTTGCCTTTTCATCGGAAAACTGGCGCCGCCCGCCTGATGAAGTCAGTGGCCTGATGGATTTGCTGGGTAAGGCTGTGGCGCGCGAAGTGCCCGAGTTGCAGCAAAACGGCGTGCGCCTGCGCTTTGTCGGCCACATTGCGGCGCTGCCGGGCAGCTTGCAGCACACGCTGGCGCAAGCTGAACGCGATACCGCAGCCGGCAAGGCGTTGCTGCTGAACGTGTGTCTGAACTATGGCGGCAGGTGGGACATCGTGCAGGCCGCCGCCAGCCTCGCCGCGCGCGGCGAAGCCATCACGGAAGAAGCCTTGAGCGGTGCGCTGGCGCTGCCTGAAGCGCCAGACTTGCTCATTCGCACTGGCGGCGAGCGGCGCATCAGCAATTTCCTGCTCTGGCAGTGCGCCTACAGCGAAATGTTTTTTAGCGATTATCTCTGGCCCGATTTTGACGAAGCGGCGCTGGATAAGGCCATTGCCGATTTTTCCGCACGCGAACGGCGTTTCGGTAAAACCAGTGAACAAGTGCAGGGCTTGAACAGTTCGCTTGAAATCCATCAAAACTTGCGCAAACCTATCTAAACAGCAAGCCTACTCCCCAAAATAGTTTTGCGTAAGTTTCATAGAACGGAGAAAACTGATGCTGCAACAGCGCGTCATCACCGCCATCGTATTGCTCGCCGTGCTGCTGCCGGCGCTGTGTGCCGCGCAGCCGCTGCCGTTTTTGCTGCTGGCGCTGCTCATGGTGGGTGCAGCGGGCTGGGAATGGGCGCGGCTCAATGATGTGAAAGGAGCGGCAGCGACGCTGGGCATGGGCGCGGGTGTGGCGGCGCTGGGCGCGGCGCTGCACTGGCTGCTGCACCCACTGCCAGCGGCTGTGTGGCGCGGCACGGCGCTGGTGTGGTTTGCGGGCGGCGCCTGGCTGCTGCGCGCGGGCGTGGCACGCTGGCCGCAGGTGCCGCGTGCGCTGCGGCTGGCGCTTGGCGTGCTGGCGCTGGCGTTGGCGTGGCTGGCGCTGGCGGCGGCGCGCATGGCAGGGGTGAACTTCCTGCTCTCGGCGTTGGCGCTGGTGTGGGCGGCGGACATTGGCGCCTATTTCTGCGGGCGCGCCTTTGGCGGACGCTGGACGCACGGCGCAAAACTGGCGCGCAGCATCAGCCCCGGCAAAACGTGGGAGGGCGCTGCCGGCGGGCTGCTTGCCGTGCTGCTGCTGGCTGCACTCTGGATTGTTTGTGAACGAATCTGGCCGCCTGCCAGTGCGAGCCTCTACACCCGCCTGCTGCACGTGGGCGGCGCGCTGTGGCTGCTTGCGGCGGCGGCGCTGCTGTGCGCTACCAGCATCATGGGCGACTTGATCGAGTCCCTCGTCAAGCGCAGCGCTGGCGTGAAAGACTCCAGCCGCCTGCTGCCCGGGCACGGCGGCGTGCTGGATCGCATCGACGCGCTGCTGCCCGTGCTGCCGCTGGCGCTGGCGCTTTCGTGAAACACAGAAAAGCTGCTGCTCAACCCACGCGTTGCGAAGCAGCTCGGTAGAGGGCGAGAGCTTGTGGAGAGGTGAGCTTCTGGCGCTTGGCCCCTGCGTCCGTTGCCATCGCAGCACGGGCGCCCACAAGGGGCGCCCCTACAGGGGGTATTTTTACGTCAATACTGGTTTAACAGCGCCAACCTTCTCGGGTATACATTTTTCGCCAGCAATTTACGCGGGCAATGCCATCTTATTGCAATGGGTATATGAGAGCGCCTGCGCAGGGCGTGCGCCCTACCACCGGGGCGCAGAGTGGCTGGGCGCTGGGGCGGTGTGGGTGGGTTGAGAGTTGGTGAGAGAGGCAAAGGCACTTGGGGGCACATTGGGCAGTGTGCCGCCGGCCATGCTCAGCGCGGTGAGGGTGGGCAGCACAACGGCGTCGCGCCCAGTGCGTGCCAAAAATGGGCGCACAGGCCGCTGAAACGCTTGCGCCAGACGCGCGCGCTCTTCTTCGCTGATATTGACGGCGGCGCTGCTGGAGGCTTTGCGCTGCAGCAGCAGGGCTTCGCGCAGGGATTTTGAATAGGAAATAAGGGCGTTGCGCCGCATCAATCCATACATCAACGCTGCCACCACCGCAAGCAGGCTGGCGGCGTTGAAATCCCAATATGTTGAGCTGCCCACCATTGAAAGCAGGCCAGCCGCCCCAGGAATAAGCCCCATATTGGCGGAGCTTTTTTTGCCTTCATCCACCGGCAGCGGGTCGGCACGCATGGTTTTGGCGTCGTGCCCGCCAAGCCAGATATGGTAGTTTTTTTCGTTGTACTGAAAAACGGCGTGGCATACGGGTGCAGCGCAGGGAATGGAGGTGTACTCAGTTTGCGCATTCCAGCGCCAGTCTCGCTGCCGGTCGCCTTGAGCGTGTTTTTGTACGCGCGCGCCAATATGGCGGTCAATGGTGGTGGCAATGGTGCGGAATGATTCATCAGCGCCTTTGCTGAAAGTTTCCACTTCATAACCGGCGGTGAGTGCCGGGTTATACGGCTGGGCATATCCTTGGGCGGCGGCTTGGGAGGCAATTTTGGCAGCGTCCGATGAAGCAGAGAGTTTTTTGCCCGCATATGCGCCTAGGGCAAACTCGCCTGCATCTGTGCCGCTGGCCGGTTGCCAATCGGTGACGATGCGATACGCCGTGTACGGCTCGCGCTGCCCGTTGGGGCCAAGGCGGTACTCGGTATATGGCTCGCGGCGGTCAAAGCCGAATGTGGCGCTCCAGGTGGCGGTGTATTTGATATTGAAAACATGCACTGCCACGTAATACCGCTCGCGCAGCGTCACACGCGCTGCGTCCAGCATATCGTCTGGGGTGAAGTCGCCGCTGGCCATATAGGCCCACACGCGCTCTTCCAATTCCTGCTGTGTCACGTGCATGGGCACGATGCGCTCAAATGTGGCGGGCAGCGTGCCCTCTGGCGCTTCAATAGCGTTGACAGTGCCGCAGTATTCGCACGCCAGCGCTTGCTGGCCAGCTTCAAAAACAATTTCTGCGCCGCACGATTTGCATTGATATTTCATGGCGTGCTTTTCCAGGGTTTACATCGCTTGCCCGCAAGCGGCGCAGAATTTGGCGTCTGCGGCAATATCAGCGCCGCATTGGCTGCATTTGTTGCCGGCGGGGGCAGCAGCAGTGGGCGCAGCGGCGGATGTGCCGCAGTTGCTGCAGAACTTGGCGCCAGCCGCGAGTGCCGTGCCGCAGTTGGCGCACGACACGGGCAGGGGCGCGCCGCAGCGGCGGCAGGTGGCGGCGCCTTTGGCGTTGTCTTGGCCGCAGGCGGGGCATGGGTTGACTTCATCGGCGCAGTGGGGGCAGAACTTGGCTCCTGGTGGGATGGCGCCGCCGCAGCGGTCGCACGTGGTGCTCTGCTGTTGTGGTGCGGCAGCAGCGGGAGCCGCCAGCGCGCCGCCACAGCGCGCGCAAAAGCGGCTGTCTGCCGGGTTGGCTGCTTGGCAGGCGGGGCAGTTCACTGTGGCCGCTGGCGCTGCACCGGGCATTCCGGGCACGGGTACACCCACACCCATACCCATGCCTGTGCCAGGTGCCGCTGTGCCGGTGCCGGGGCCGCCGGTTTGCAGAATGGGAGCAATTTGCCCCAGCGCGCCGCCCACAGAAGCGCCCATGCCCAGCCCCAGGCCGGCACTCATCACGGCGCCGGCGTTGCCCTCGTTGCTGGCGGCGGTTTGCAGCACGTCAAAGCTGCGCTCTTGCTGGTAGTTGAAGCCGAGCACGTCCATTTCAGCGCGTTTGGCGAGCATTTTTTTCAGTGCAACCACGGCGGGGTCGTCTTCGGGCATGTTGACCGAGAGGATATTGAGCTGCACCAGTTCAATACCGTATTCCGCCATGCTGGGCGCCAGCGCTTCCTTGAGTGCGGCAGACAGTTCGTCCAGATACGCCGAGATTTCCAGCACCGAATGGCCGGTTTTGATAATTGCTTGCGTTACTGCCGACTTGATGCGCGTGGTAAATACACCCTTGAAATAATTTGCCAGCGTATCGGTGTCAAACGCCGGCAGCGTGCCCACAAGTTTCTGCAAAAACGTTTTGGCATCGCCTACGCGAATGCCATATTGCCCATACACGCGCACCGGCGCCATGAGTTTGAATTTCGGGTCCTGCAGCTGGATGGGGTCCGGTGTGCCCCATTTAATATCCAGCCGCGTGGTGCGGTTGACGAACCACACTTCTGCGGCAAAAGGCGACTGCCCGCCAAATGGGATGCCAATCAGTTCGGTGAGCAGCGGGATATTGTTTGTCGTCAGCGTATGGCGCCCGGCTTTGAACGGCCCCTCATACACGCCTTCCTTGACCAAATACGCCTCTTGCGTTTCATTGACGACAAGCTGTGTCCAGGTAGAAAGCTCCTGGCTCGGAAAACGCCAAGCAAGGATGCTGGTGTCGCCGTTCCATTTCACAAAATCAATAATGGCCATGTTTGAAAAATCCAGCGCAGGTTTTTGGGGAGGGGGAAACACAACAGGGCACCAAAGGCGAGGCGCCCGTGCGCGCTCAATTGTACGGAGGGCAGCGACTGCGCCGCAGGGCACCAGACGGCCTGAACGCACAAGCAGGCAGGCGTTTGATATGTGATTTTTCTCACATTCAACGGCATGGCAGCCCCGCATTCGTTCGCGGCTTCCAATCACTGTCCAGCGGCAGCGAAAGCGCGCTCGATGCCAAGCGCTCTGGCCGTGGCCGCGCGCTGCGACCCGTGCAGCGGCGTTCACGCCCAGCCGCGCTGAAATTGAAGACATGCTAGGTGTGTGCTCATGTACGCCGCCGCCTCTAGCACGCGGGCGTTTCGTTATGCCCGCCGCGCGGCGGAAACCACGACAGCAGCATGGACTCCTGCGGCGTGCAGGGCGCGTGGGTGCATTTATGCCGACACTGCAGCCACGGCTTTTGTGCGCCGCCGTGAAAAGGGCGCACCTGTCCAATTTTTTCTACGCAATCAGGAGCAACCACATGGTTCCCAGCTATCAGGAACTCATCAACAAATCCTTTGGCCACATGCAGGCTCTGGGCAAAGACAAGCCCGACATGATGGGCAAATTTCAAGCCTTTGAACACGCCGCCTCTGCCGCCGGCAGCGCGCTGGACGCCAAAACCAAACAGCTCATCGCCCTGGCCCTGTCTGTGGGCGCGCGCTGCGACGCCTGCATCGGCTTTCACACCAAGCAACTCGTGGGCATGGGCATGACGCGCGCTGAACTGGAAGACATGCTTGGCGTGTGCATTGTCATGGGCGGTGGCCCCTCCCTCATGTACGCCACTGGCGCCCTTGCCGCCTACGAAGAGTTCGGCGGCGAAAAAGCCGCTGCCTAACTTCCCCGAAAAAAGGAGAACACCACAATGAAACCCAACGTCGGCGGCATCGACCGCACTGCCCGCATCGTTCTTGGCATCGTGCTCCTTGCCCTGTGTTTTGTGCCCCAGGTGCGCTGGTGGGGGCTGATTGGTCTGCTCCCGCTGGCGACCGGCCTCATGCGCTTTTGCCCGCTGTACCCCATGCTTGGTATCAGCACCTGCCCCATCACAGGAAAACCCCAGGCGCCGCAACAAGAAGAAAAAAACTAAACTGCACCCCTCTTGAAACACGCCCGCCCCCGTGCGGGCGTTTTTTTACCCCCGCTTCGCGGTATGCTGCACAGCGCATTTTTTCACACAAGGAGCTGTACTTATGCTGAAACTCGGCGCCAACGTTGGCGACATCGACCGCATCGCCCGCATCCTCATCGGCATCGTTCTCATCGCCCTCATTCCCCTCATTGGCTGGTGGGGTCTTATCGGCCTGCTGCCCCTGGCCACCGGCATGTTCCGCTTTTGCCCCGCGTATTCCATCATTGGCATGAACACGCT
>ONTY01000079.1 GCA_900320815.1 uncultured Pseudomonadota bacterium | reverse complement strand
AAGGTTGCGCTGCACTTCGCGCAGCAGCGCGACGAAGGCGTCTGAGCTTTCGGGGTCAAGGCCGGCGGTGGGTTCATCGAGCATGAGCAGCGGTGGGTCCATCGCCAGCGCACGCGCCAGCGCCACGCGCTTGACCATACCGCCGGAAAGCTGTGCGGGCATTTTGTGCGCGTCGCCCTCGGAGAGGCCGACCATGCGCAGTTTGAGCATTGCCGCTTCGCGCGCTGTGGCGGCAGGCACGGCGCCGGTTTCGCGCAGCGGCAGGGCGATGTTTTCCAGCACGCTAAACGCTGAAAACAGCGCCCCCTGCTGAAACAGCATACCCACGCGCGCCGCCGCGCCCGCGCCTTGCAATTGGGCGGGCGGCAACCCAAGCACGCGCACGCTGCCCGATGTGGGCGCATCCAGCCCCACGATCTGGCGCAGCAGTGTGGTTTTGCCCGTGCCGGAGCCGCCGACAAGCGTGAGCACTTCGCCGCGCAGCACAGTCAAGTCCAGCCCATCGTGCACCACCTGCACGCCACCGCCGCCCGTGGGAAAGCGGTTGCACAAGTGCTTCACTTCAATGATGGGCTGCCCGGGCGCAGGCAGGGTGAAGGTGGCTTTTTCTCTGGCGTGCGTCATATGCCCAGCCCCACGCTTTTGAACAGCACGGCAAACAGCGCGTCAATCAGGATGACGGTGGTAATGGCCGTGACCACGGAGGAGGTGGTGCCTTGCCCCAGGCTCTCGGTGTTGGGTTTGACGCGCAGTCCGTAGTGGCAGCCGATGAGCGCAATCGCCACGCCAAAGGCGGCGGCTTTGCCGCACGCCAGCCACAGGTTTGCAACTGGCACGGCTTTGGGCAGCTCTTGCAGGAAGTAGCCGGAGGTGATGCCTAGCGTCAGGTCAGCGGCAATCATCCCGCCCAGCAGCGCGGCCAGCGTCGTCCACACGGCAATGAGCGGCATTGCTATGCCCAAGGCGAGGGCGCGCGGCAGCACCAGGCGCAGCCCGATGGGGATGCCCATGACGCGCATGGCGTCCAGTTCCTCGGTCACGCGCATCACGCCAATCTGCGCCGTGATGGAGGAGCCGCTGCGTCCCGCCACGAGCACCGCGCCCAGCAGCGGCCCCAACTCGCGCACCAGCGCCAGACCAAGGATGTTGACAATGAAGGTCTCGGCGCCAAACTGCCGCAGCACCTGACTCATCAGATAGGCGAGCACCACGCCAATGAGAAAGCCGACAAGTGCCGTGATGGGCAGCGCCTGCGCGCCGATGCGAAACAGGCTGCCGGAGAAGTCGCGCCAGGGCATCTTGCGCGGCACCAGCAGCACGGCGAGACCGTCCAATGCAAGCTGTCCCAGCAGGGCGATGAAGTCGCGCAGCTGCGCCAGCGCCGCCAGCACGCCAGCGCCCAGTGCGTCAAATTGCGCCGCAAGCGATGTGCGACGCGGTGCGGCAGCCTGCGCGGGGGCGTCGGTCACGCGCTCCAGCACGGCGTGCTGTGCGTCGCTGGTCTGTACGGCTTGTGGCCAGCGCCGTCCCCAGTGTTGCCACAGCAGCAGCGCGCCCAAATGGTCCAGCGCCGGCGCGCCGCGCACGTCCCATGTGGCCTCTGCCGGCGCTGCACGCAGCGCGCGGCGTACGCTGCGCCACACGCGGCGCTGCCCAAGCTGCTGCGCCGTCCATTGCCCGCGCAGCGCCACAGCTGCTGCGCCATCAGGGCGGCGGTCTATCGTCAGGCTTGGCGCGTCGTCAGTCATGGAAGAGTGCAAGGGTGGAAAAAAGGCGGCGATGGTAGTCCCGTGCCGTCAAGCGCTGGAATGTGTTCATGGGCAGGGCAGAATGCTCTGTAATTAGTGCCATGAGTATATAATGATTTGCCCGCATATATTACCGGTAAATCAGTGCCAATATGTGGAGTATATAAAGGTGAGGAGGGCAAGTCATTGTGCACTGCCGATGGAGGTGGTGCCATGAATTGATACTCAAAGATATATCGCTTCATTGCCTTCGTATCTTGCCGGTAATAGAGCGATACTGCCTTTGAGTAGGCTGACTGGATAGCACGCAGCGGCGCTGCCCTTGCGTTGCATGGTGGTGCTTTGCGTTATGAAAAAACGCGGCAGGGCAGGGCGCCTGGCCGCGTTTTTGCTGGGGGACTTGGGGAACTTGGCCGTGCGCGCCTAGTCGCGGAACAGGTCAAGGATGCGGTTGCGCTCGCTGCTGCCGATGCGCGGCATGGCAGGTGCGTCGTCGTTATCGCTGCGGCTGCTGCTGCTGCTGCCGCTGCCGGGCGGTGGCGCCAGACCGGCGCCATCCAGGTGGAAGATGCCTTTGCCGTGGGCGTATTCACTGTAGGCCCAGTCGCCATTGATGCGGCTGACGCCTTCGGGCGCTTTGCTTTCTGCGACAGGCACGCCCTTGAGGGCAGAGCGCATGAAATCAATCCAGATGGGCAGGCTCAGGCCGCCACCAGTCTCTCGCGAGCCGAGGTTGCGCGGCGTGTCGTAGCCCATCCACACAGCAGCGGCCAGGCTGGGTTGGTAGCCAACGAACCAGGCGTCGTGTGCGTCGTTGGTGGTGCCGGTTTTGCCGTAAATGTCAGAGCGTCCCAACGACTTCGCTTGCGCGGCGGTGCCGGCGCGCACCACATCCTGCAGCATGGTGCCGGTAATGAACGCGTTGCGTGCGTCGATGGCGCGCACGCCTTGCCCTGGGGGCTGTGGCTGGCTTTCCAGCAGCACGGCGCCGGTATGGTCAGTAATGCGGGAGATGATGAAGGGGTTCACGCGCTGGCCGCCGTTGGCAAACACGGCAAAAGCGGCGGCCATTTGCAGCGGCGTGACCGAGCCGGAGCCAAGCGCCATCGGCAGCACGGGCAGGTGCTTGTCGGCGTCAAAGCCAAAGCGCGTGGCCCACTGCTGGCCAAACTGCGGCGTGATTTTCTGCAGCACGCGCACCGAGATGATGTTGCGCGACTTGGCCAGGGCGCGCCGCATTGTCATGGGGCCTTGGAAGCCGCCTTCATAGTTCTTTGGCTCCCAGGGGCGCCCGCCGGTCTCCCGTGAGCGGACGATCATGGGGGTGTCATTAATCATGGTGGAAGGGGAAAAGCCTTTTTCCAGCGCCGCCGAGTAGATGATGGGCTTGAAGGTGGAGCCGGGCTGCCTCCAGGCTTGCGTGGCGTGGTTGAACTTGCTTTTGCCGTAGTGAAAGCCGCCCACCAGCGCGCGGATGGCACCGTTGCGCGGGTCAATGGCCACCAGCGCGCCCTCGACTTCGGGCAGTTGTGTGATGGCCCAGTTGTCTTCCCTGCCATCGCCCGCAACGCGGATGACTGCGCCCGCGCGGATGCGCGCCTTGGGCTGCGCGCGTGCGGCCAGCCCGGCAGCGGCGGCACGCAGCCCCGCGCCACGAATGCTGATGCGCTGCCCGCCTTCGAGCATGGCGGCAACGCGCGAGGCGCTGGCCTCCAGCACCACAGCAGCGGGCATACCGCCGACCTCAGGCAAGCCGGCGATAGCATCGTCCACAGCCGCCGGAAGTTCCTCGCTATCCGATGGCAGTTCGATAAACTTTTCCGGCCCGCGCCAAGCGTGCTTGCGCTCGTAGCCAAGGATGCCGCGCCGCAGCGCGTTGTACGCGGCAAGCTGCTCGTCGCTCTTGATGGTGGTGTAGACGTTCAGCCCCCGGCTGTAGGTGGATTGGCCGTACTGTGCGAACAGCATCTGGCGCACCATCTCGGCGGCGTATTCGGCGTGTGCGTCGTCGCTGTCCCTGGGTGGGCGGATGGTGAGCGTTTCGTTGCGAGCGAGTTCTGCCTCGCGCGCACTGATGAAGCCATTGTCCAGCATCCGATCGATGATGTAGAGCTGCCGCTGGCGCGCGCGCTCGTAGTTGGTGATGGGGTTGGCGCTGGATGGGAACTTGGGAATACCCGCGAGCATGGCGGCCTCGGCGCACGTGACATCCTTGAGTGGCTTGCCGAAGTACGTCTCGGCAGCGGCGGCAAAGCCGTAGGCACGGTGCCCGAGGAAGATTTGATTCATGTAAATCTCAAGAATCTGATCCTTGGTGAGAAGCTGTTCGAGCTTGAGTGTGAGCAGCACCTCGTAAATTTTTCGCGCAAACGTCTTCTCAGAGCTCAGATACACGTTGCGTGCCACCTGCATCGTGATGGTGGAAGCGCCTTGCGACTTGCTGCGTCCCAGATTGGCCAGTGCCGCACGCGCAACGCCGACGAAGTCCACGCCGCCATGTTCGTAAAAGCGTGCATCTTCCACGGCCAATACAGCATTTTTCATCACATCGGGTATCTCGCCAATGGGCACCATATTGCGGCGCTCTTCGCCGAACTCACGGATCAGCGTGCCCTCCGAGGTGTATACGCGCAGCGGCAGCTTGGGTGTGTAGTGCGCCAGTTCCGAGACATCGGGCAGGTTGGGGTAGATGACGGCCAGCGCCATCAGCGCAGCCATGACAGCGCAAAGCGCCAGTGCCAGCGCGGTGCCGAGCAGCCAGCCCAGCACTTTGAGCGGCCAGAGCAGCCAGTGCAAACCATGTGTGCGGTTGTTCACGGTATTAGTCATTTTTCTGTCAGCGTCGAAGCCTTAGAGAATAAGCCAGAGCGCCTTGCAGGGGGAGAAACCGCGCAGAACTACCCACAGCTTGGCTGCTACCATGCCCTTTTTCCCGCCAAGGCGTGCCCGGCGGCGGGAAATAGGCGCCGCCGCTGGCAGCTTTGGCTTTTTTTGCCATGTTCTGCTGGTGTCGGGTTTTGGCAACGCAAGTGAAGATGTGTATCAGGCGCTCCACAGCCGGCAGCAGGCTTGCTGCTAACATCGCGCAACTTCTCGCTTAGGTTTTGGCAAAAAAGTAACAAGTGGCTTTCCTCAATCTTTTCAGCAATCAATCAGCCCCAGTCATGGGGCTTGATGTCAGCGCATCCAGCGTCAAGCTGGTTGAGCTGGAGCGCAATAAAGCCGGGCACTACAAAGTAGAGCGTTGTGCTTTGGAGCCGCTCGAGCGTGGCTGGATCAACGACGGCACTATTGAAAAGCTCGACGAAGTAACCGACGCCACGCGGCGGCTTATTTCTAAAAGCGGCACCAAAACGCGCCACGTTGTAATGGCTTTGCCCGCAGCGGCGGTTATCAGCAAGAAAATCGTCCTGCCAGAGGGCTTGAGCGAACGTGAGCTTGAAGTGCAGGTTGAAGCAGAGGCCAATCAATATATCCCATTTCCGCTCGATGAAGTCAGTTTGGACTTTTACGTAATGGGGCCGAGTGCCACATCAGCGGGCGATGTTGATGTTGCGATTGCTGCGTCGCGCAAAGATAAAGTTGAGGATCGCCAGGCGCTGGCCGAGGCCTGTGGTCTGAGCTTGGAAGTGCTGGATGTAGACAGCTACGCTGCCCGACTTGCAGCTTCGCACGTTATTGACCGCTTGCCAGGTGGTAGCCGTGACACGATCGTGGCACTGTTTGAAATCGGTGCTGTGAATACCAGCATGCAAGTGCTGCGCAATGACGATGTGCTGTATGAACGTGAACAAGTCTTTGGCGGCTCCCAACTCACGCAAATGCTGGTCAAGGGATACGGCTTCACGCAGGAGGAGGCTGAAAATAAAAAACGCTCTGGGGAACTCCCGGCCGATTTTTCCCAGAAGGTACTGCCTGGTTTTGTTGAAACAACTGCGGGAGAAATTGAGCGCGCCCTTCGTTTCTTTTTCACCAGCACGCCCAATAACAAGGTTGACTATATTCTTTTGGCTGGGGGCACGGCAAATGTGCCGAGTCTGACTGAAAAGGTGACGGAGCACACTTCATTTCCCTGCCAGGTTGTCAACCCATTTGTCGGAATGGATATAGGTAAAGCAGTGCGCGAACGCGAAATGATGCGTAGCGCCCCATCCTACCTGACCGCTTGCGGCTTGGCTATGAGGAGGTACATGCGGTGATTTTGATTAACCTTCTCCCGCACCGCGAGTTGGCGCGCAAGCGTGCACGCCAGCTATTCAATGCGGCAATGATTGCAGCGGTGGCAGCGGGGCTATTGATTGCTGGTGCTATCTTTACATGGTACAAGGCAGAAATTAGCACACAGCAAAGTCGCAACCAGTTTCTGACGAGCGAAATCAAAAAGCTTGAGGCGGAAATTAAGGAAGTTGAGAACCTTCAGGAAGAAATCGCCGCACTGCGTGCGCGCCAAGAAGCTGTAGAAAATCTCCAGGCTGACCGTAACATGCCAGTCTACCTTCTCACCGAAGCTGTTACCCAACTTCCAGCGGGCATCTACTTGAACAGTATCCGGCAGGAAAACCAGAATGTTCTGTTTTCCGGTATGGCACAGTCACAGGAACGCGTCGCCGAGTTGCTGCGTAACCTTTCGCGCAACAGTGAATGGGTCACACGTCCTGAACTCATTGAAATTAAGGCGGAAAATATCCAGCTGAGCGCCCGTGAAATGCGTCGCGTCTTTAATTTCACAATTCGTTCACAATTGCAACGCGCCAGCGTGCCGGAAGGGGCAGCTTCGGCGCAAGCGCAGGGTGGAGCATAAAAGGCAGCATCATGGCAACAAAAGTCA
>ONTY01000103.1 GCA_900320815.1 uncultured Pseudomonadota bacterium | reverse complement strand
AGCCCAAGCATTACCACGTTGACCACATGGATTGCCCATCTTCCGTAGTGGCTGCAGGCGGACTTTTCGAGTAGTTGAGGATTTATCCGGAAATGCAGCAAACAGCCGTCCCCCTCACTCCCTTGGCGCTGAAAGATGCGCCCGCACTGATTGAAACGGTATTCCCCGCGCAAAAGGTGTCGTTTGAAGCGCAAGCCGAGCGCAAAGCGGTGCAGAGTCAAACGCTAACTGGTCTAGGTTCGTATTGGAAGGGACGCAAGCCGCTCATTCTGGTGCGCGCCATCGTGCTGGGCTGCCTGCTGCCGCCCACTGACAATGCGCAAGCCGACCTTGCCATCTTTGAGAAGCTGATGGCGTTTGACGACGAGGGCTTGGCACGCCGTGCGCTGGCAGCCAACGCGCTGTCTGCATCGCGCTTGCGGGAACTCATCCCCATCAGTGACCCTGAGCGCTATTTTTCTGGTCGAGGTTGGCGGCGCGGCATCACCGATGATGAAAAACTGGTGCTGTATCGCAAGGCGTTGGCAAGCCTTGGCAGCTATGAGGAAAAAGCTGGCTTGGGCAAGCGCCCAGAAGAAGTGGAGCAGGCATGGCTCTACACCCCTGTCTGGCAGGCCGTCAACCAACATTACGCACACTTGGGCATCCATGCCAACAACATCGTTGATCTGGTGGAGCAACTGGGCTTGCTGCGCTATGGGCATCGCCCGCGTGTGGGCGACACTTTCAGCGGCGGCGGCTCCATACCGTTTGAGGCGGCGCGCATCGGCTGTGATGTCTATGCGTCTGACCTGAATCCCGTCGCTTGTATGCTGACTTGGGGTGCATTGAACATCATCGGAGCCAGCAATGAGCAGCGTACCGAAATCGAAAACGCGCAGCGTACTGTTGCCGAGGCGGTAGACACCGAAATCACCCGGCTAGGCATAGAGCACGATGAACATGGCAACCGAGCCAAGGCGTATCTCTATTGCTTGGAAACGCGCTGTCCGGAAACTGGCTGGCTGGTGCCCCTTGCCCCCAGTTGGGTCATTTCCAAGACACGCAATGTCATCGCTCGCCTTAAGCCGAACCTTGTCAGCAAGCGCTTCGACATTGAGATTGCAAGCGGCGTGTCTGACATCGAACTCAAAGCCGCCGAAACTGGCACCGTACAGGGCGGCGACATGGTCTATACGCTGGACGGAAAGACCTACCGCACACCCATCAAGACGTTGCGCGGCGATTATCGTAATGAAGATGGTGACACTGGCAACCGTTTGCGGTTGTGGGACAAAGGTGATTTCAAACCGCACCCGGACGACATCTTTCAGGAGCGGCTCTACTGCATCCAGTGGATAAAAAAAGAAACGTTGGATGCTACACGGCAGGAGACCTGGTTTGCCACACCATCGGAGGCGGACTTGGCGCGCGAGCGCAAAGTGGACGCCTTGGTTGCTGAACACCTCACCCGCTGGCAGGAGGAAGGGCTGGCGCCCGACATGGCTATTGAGCCTGGCGATGAAACTACGCGCCTGTTCCGCGAACGCGGTTGGACGCACTGGCACCACTTCTTCAATCCTCGACAACTTTTGACTTTTGCGTACTCTAAGCAGGCCATCATTGAATCAAAAAGACCCGAGTATTTGCTCCCGTCCCTTGCGAAGGCTTTAGACTGGATTAACCGTGGTTGCTATTTTGGAACTGGCGCAGCAAGAGAATCAATCAGTCATTTATTTGCCAATCAAGCTCTGAATGTTTTATGGAATTATGGGTGTCGTAGTGTTTATGCATCCCTTCCTCTATGGGGTGTTGCCAATACTGCGTACGGCAAAGTTGCCAGACCAAGCGCAACGGCAAAGTGTTTACCAGCAGAGAAAGTGGCTGAGAACTCTGAGCTTTGGATTACTGACCCTCCATACGCCGATGCGGTGAACTATCACGAAATTACCGAGTTCTTCATTGCCTGGCTGCGCAAGAACCCGCCCAAGCCATTTGACGAGTGGGTGTGGGATTCGCGCCGCGCGCTTGCCATCAAGGGCACAGGCGAGGACTTCCGGCGCGGCATGGTGGCCGCTTACACAGCGATGGCAGCGCACATGCCGGACAATGGTATGCAGTGCGTGATGTTTACGCACCAGAACACAGCCGTCTGGGGCGACCTGATTGGCATCTTCTGGGCAGCAGGTTTGCAGGTGGTCGCTGCCTGGTACATCGCCACAGAAACTACCTCCGAGCTAAAAAAAGGCGGCTACGTCCAGGGCACCGTCATCCTGATGCTCAAAAAACGCGCTGCGGGCGAGCGTGTGGGCTTCAAGCAGCGCCTGTTGCCTGCGGTACGGCAGGAAGTGGCGCGGCAGATGGAAGCCATGATGCACCTGAACAGCGCCGTGGCCGCCCAGCACGGCGAGCCAGTGTGGGGTGATGTTGACTTGCAGATGGCAGGCTACGCAGCAGCGCTCAAGGTGTTGACCGCCTACACGCGCATCGGCGACGAGGATGTCACTACCTTTGCCCTGCGCCCGCGTGCGCGCGGCGAAGTAACAGTGGTAGACGAAATCGTCCAGCAGGCGGCGGAAACGGCGTCCAGCCTTCTGGTGCCCGATGGTCTTGCCGCAGATGCCTGGGGACGGCTCGCGGGCATTGAACGCTTTGTGCTGCGCATGATGGATATGGAAACCACGGGCGCGTCCAGGCTGGACAACTACCAGAACTTTGCCAAGGCATTCCGCGTAGCAGATTACGCCCGCGTGATGGGCGACGTGCGACCGAACAAGGCACGCCTCAAGCGCATCAGCGAGTATGCTTCGCGCGACTTGACGGACGCCACCGAGATTGGGGCAACGAGGCTGGGGCAGCTCATCATCGCCTTGCAGCAATTGCTCAAGGACACGGAGGTGCAAACCATCATTGAGCAATTGCGCGGCGAGATGGCTGACTTCCTGGAAGTGCGCCCGCTGCTGGTGGACATGCTGGCCTTCATCGAACGCAAGGCGCCCGAACCCGAGGTGCGCACCGCCGCCGAGGTGCTGGGCGCGCGCTTGAAGAATTTGCGGTTTGGGGAGTGAGGAACATCCAAAGCAAGAGGAGCCAAGATATGAACATAAATGCTTCCATTATTGACCAGCGTTTGGCTGGTATTCAAAACGAAATTGCTGAACGCGCCCGCGATGAGCTGAACATTCAAGACCCACAGCGTCTCAAGTCACTGGCCTTTGTCTATCTTTGCGTCAAAACGATGCTGGACTTGGACGTGGAAGAAGCATTCGACTGCCTGACCGAAGGCAGCGGCGATTTTGGTGTTGACGCAATACATGTTTCGGAAGAAGATGACGGGGAGTTTGTGGTCACTCTATTCCAGGCAAAATACAAGAATGACTTGAGCGCCGAGTCGAATTTCCAAGAGAGCGGCATTGCTGCATTGCTCAATGCCATACGCCATATTTTTGACCCCGCAGCGGAGCTTGGCGCCATCAATGACCGGCTTCGCAGCAGGGTTGAGGAAGTGCGCTCGCTCATCAGGGATGGATTTATTCCGCGTGTGCGTGCAATTGCCTGCAACAACGGTCTTACGTGGAATGAAAATGCTCAACAGGCCATTGAACGGGCAGATTTTGGCGAGCAAGTCACCTGGGAGCATGTCAATCACAATGTTCTGGTAGGTATTTTGCAGCGCCCAAAACAAGTGAACGAAACGCTGCACCTGACAGGCAAGGCGTTTGTTGAAGACCTCAACTTCAGCAGGGTTTGCATTGGCAGGATGCCGGTTGCAGATGTTGCAGCATTGATGAGGGGGCATGGTGAGCGTTTACTCGAGCGCAACATCCGCCGCTACCTTGGATTGCATGGAAACCGTGTGAATGAGGGGATTCGCAACACATTGCGCTCTTCCAGCCCTGCGGATTTCTACTTCTTCAACAACGGCTTGACCTTGGTTTGCGACGATTTTTCTTATAACGGGTTGCAGAGCAGTGATTTTCAGGTCAAAGTGGACAATCTGCAAATTGTCAATGGCGGTCAGACCTGCATGACTATCCTTAAAACCGAAGAAGGGTTGTCAAAGGAGGGGAAGGCATTGCCTCCGGAGGCCAGCGTGCTGATTCGTCTTTACAAACTTCCCAAGGCGAATGAGGATTTGGTGCTGCGGATTACCCATGCCACCAACAGTCAGAACCCTGTTGACCTCAAGGATTTGCGTGCCAATGATGCTTTGCAGCAACAGTTGGAGCAGAGTATTCAAGCGCTTGACTACGTTTATAGAAGAAAGCGGCTTGATACAGCAACAAAAGCGAATGAAATCACATCAGGCGTGGCAGCCGAGGCGCTGCTAGCTGTATGGCGCAACAAGCCCCATCAGGCCAAGTTTTTTACGCGCGAGCATTTTGGCAAGCTCTATGATGTCATTTTTACTGGTCAAACAAACGGCACCCAGGTCATCGCGGCAGTCCTACTGTATCGCATCGCCGAAAACCACAGGCGCCGTCCTTTGCCTGGCGATCCTTTTTTTGTCCGATATGCCTCTTGCTTCATTGCTATGCAGATGGGAAGAAGGCTATTGAAGGGACTTGGGTGCGAATTGGAAGAGTTAGACCACCGCAAGTTCGTATCGGCCAAGAAGTTGGTAGAATCCGAAGGCGAAAGCTATTTCCGGCAAAGTGTTGAAGATGTGCAGAATGCACTTAATGGACTTTACGGCGAGCGTGACATTTCTGTCCAACAACTGTCAGCCACATTCAGGCGCGGCGATTTGATTCAGCGGCTTCTTGATATGGCCGTATAGCTGTACTGCATGGGCAATGGCAATTTTCCATGAATATCCGCCGCTTCTCTTCACGTACCCACCGGCTTGATGCCAGCTTCCTGATGCAGCACCTGGCCGGTGCGCGGAGCTACAAGCGCATTGCAGGCTATTTCACCAGTTCGCTGTTTGAGGTGGCGGGGGAAGCGCTGGAGCACATCCCCGAGGTTCAAATCGTCTGCAATGTGGACATCCACCCGGACGACTTGAAGGTGGCGCAATTGCGTGAGAGCAAGATGCTCGGGCGCTGGAACGAGCGCGCCGTGGAAGCGGAGGCGCTGCTCAACCGCGAACGCTACCGCCGGTTGGATGCTTTCCTTGCCAAGCACGGGCAGGCGGTGCGGGTGGCACCCGATGAGGTTTGCGGTTTTGTACATGGCAAGGCGGGTGTGATTACCCTGGCCGATGGTCGCAAGTTGGGTTTTATCGGCTCAATGAATGAGACGCGCAGCGGCTGGCAGCACCACTACGAAATCCTGTGGGAAGACGAATCTCCGGAGGGTGTGGCGTGGGTTGAGGAGGAATTTGAGTACCTCTGGAACGCAGCCAAGCCGTTGCCACAAGCGGTAATTCGTGAGGTGCGTCGGCGCGGCCATCGGCACGAAGTCGAGTTCACCGAGATTGACGATGACGAGCGTCTTGCCCCCGCTGCGCTGATTGAGTCGCCGCTCTACCGCGAAGGCCAGCAGTTGCAGCCGTGGCAGCAGGGCTTTTTGACCGAGTGCCTGCACCATCAGCAGCTCTACGGCAAGGTTCGCCTGCTTTTGGCCGACGAAGTAGGGTTGGGCAAAACGCTATCGCTGGCGACGGCTGCGTTGACGCTTTGCCTGTTGTCCGCCAAAGGCAATGAGCCGCGCCGCCCCGTGATAATTTTTGCTCCCGCCACGCTGACCGAACAATGGCAGACCGAGATGTTGGACAAGCTGGGCATCCCGACTGCGCGATGGGATACCGTGGGAAAGGCTTGGCTGGGTGCCGATGAGCGGGTGCTGTCGCCAGCCGGACGCGAGCAGATTGCCCATTGCCCGCTGCGTATCGGTATCGTTTCCACTGGCTTGATGATGCGTGATTCGCCAGAAAAGCAGCATCTGCTTGAGATGCGCTTCGGCGTGGTGATTCTTGACGAGGCGCACAAGGCCAGAACGCGCCAGGGCTTTGGCAAGGGCGCCGGAACGCCGAACGAACTGCTGGCGTTCATGCGCGAAATTGCCGCACGCGCTGATCACGTGCTGCTGGGCACGGCCACACCAATCCAGACCCGCCCC
>ONTY01000102.1 GCA_900320815.1 uncultured Pseudomonadota bacterium | reverse complement strand
CTCCAATCAAATCAATCAGCGCAAGCGGGAGATGCCGCTGCCGCATTGCCTGGCAAGCAATCCAGGGCAAACAATTCGACGCATGAAAATATCCAGATGGGGCGCGCAGCATCGCTGATGGCAATGGCATCCCAAGGCAATATCGACATGCTCCGGCTCTTGATCGCCAGCGGCGTCGATGTGAATGCCAAATATTTTGACGGGACAACCGCTTTGATGGAGGCAGCAATGAACGGACACACCGAAGCCGTCAAATTTCTGCTCGCCGCTGGCGCCGATACCAACGCCAAAAACGCATCAGGCGACACGGCGCTGGCGCTTGCCAGAAAATATGGCAACCCGCACGTTGCAAAACTGCTGCGCGGTGCAAACGCACAGCACAGCAAAACAGAAAACAGCACTCCATGCACAATGGCAGTGCCTGAAAGCCCTCCCAAGTCCCTCATATATGCTGCGCGAATGGGCGATGCACAGGAAGTCGCGTGCTTGCTCAACGCAGGTGTGCATGCCGATGCTGCTGACAGGCATGGCAACACTGCGCTGATGGACGCCGCCTTCCACGGGCGCACAAACATTGCCAAACTCCTGCTTGACGCCGGTGCCAACGTCAATGCAAAGTACAAATCAGACCCAAAAAGCGAGGATTTCAAACTCAACGATGGCTTCACGGCGCTGATGAACGCTGCAATGCAAGGGCATGTTGAAACCGTCAAACTCCTGCTTGCCGCTGGAGCGGATGTCCACGCAAAAACGCACAACAACACGACGACGCTCATGCTTGCCGCGCACGGTGGGAACCTGGAGATTGCCAAACTTCTGCTCGACGCCGGTGTGGACATTCATGCCAGGGCAGAGAATGGAATCACAGCACTTTCGCAGTCCACCACGATCGCGATGTCGCAAATGCTGCGCGCTGCTGGCGCCCAGCGATAAAGGCAACGCGGGCGGCGATGTTCCCCGCCGCCAGCATGTTCGCCGCATAAATGTTTTGTATTCCCGGCCTCAATGCAGTGCCGGCATATTTTTTGCCAGCCGCAGCACGATGATGAAGGTGATGCAAATGGTGGCCTGCATCATGGCATAACAGGCACCCCAGCCAAAATGGTTGTACATGAGGCCGGGAAGCCAGGCGCCAATAAAGCCACCAAAATAAAAGCAGGAGAGGTAAAGCCCGTTGACGAGGGCACGGCTGGTGTGGCCGCTTTGGGTGGCAAGCTGGTTAATGAGGCCGGGGCTAAGCGAATGCGAGAGAAATTGCCCAAATGCCATGCCCCAAATACCAAGGAAAATAATCCACAGCGATTGCGTGGCCATGCTGGTGGTGGTGAGGACAAAAACGGCAGAGGCAAAAATCAGTGTACGCGCACTGCTGCGGCACAGACGGCGAATGGGGTTGAGAAAGAGTGAGGCTGCCAGACCGATGGAGTAGCCAGCATACATCATGCCGGCGAGGGCGTCCGAGTTGCCGTGCCCGATTTCTGCCATGCGCAGCGGAAGCATATTGCCGACAGCGTTGAACACGAAGAGGCCGCAGGCTTCAATAAGCAGCAGGCTGGCGACGCCGGGCGTGCGCGCAATGGCGAGATAGTCGCGCATTTTTGGGCGCTGCACGGCATCTGCCGGCAATTTAATATCTGGCAAACGCCAAATAAAGGGCAGAGCAGCAAAAAATGGCAGACAGAACAAGACCAGCGTTTGTTGCCAGCCGAAAAATTGGGCACCGACGCCGCCGCCGATGCGCCCGGCCAGTGAGCCGACTAAATTGGTCGCCACGTAGCCGGCCAGCGCGCGGCTGAGGTCAAAATGGCGAAAAAGGGAAGAAACCGCCGTCATCACCGCAGTGAGCACAATGGGCATGAGCAGTGCCTGCACGGCGCGCACAGCCATGAGTTGCCCAAAATCGCCCACCAGCCATATGGCCAGACTACTGCTGCCCAATATAAGGCTGGAAAATACGATGGCACGCCGTATGCCGATGCGCGAAAGCAGCAGCCCGGCAAATAATGGCGAAAGGGTAAGCGAGAGCATGAATATGCCCACCAGCATGCCGATATTGGTGCGGCTGACGCTCCAGGCACGGCTGATGGTGTTGTACATGGGCTGCGGCGCATATTCCATCGCAAAGCAGCAGGCGGTGACAATCATCAGCCCAAAGTACGCGCGTAGCGCGGCGCGCTGGTGCAGGTGGGGGTGCTGGGAGGTGTTTGGCATGGGAGTGTTATTGGTATTCGTAGCCGTCTGACCCGTGTGGTGAGGGTGCGGCGAATATAATGAAATTGCGCTGGCTGCCGTGGGCGTCAAGTTGGCGTGTTCGGTTGATGCCACGGCAGCATACGGCCTGGATAAAAGCGCCGGGCAGGTGTTGCTTTGGCGCTTCGGATGCCATAAGCACGCCGCTGACGGTGGCGTGGGGTGCGCCTTCAGCGTTTGTGGTGCAGAGTTGCATTTTTTCCAGAGACTCGGCATCAGACGCCGGGGAAAGTGCGGTGCAGAAGCGTTGCCAGCATTGCGTCTTCGCCCAAAGCGATTTGTTCAAGCAGGGCAGCGTTGGTGCCGCTCTGGTGGGAGGATAGGGAAGTGTTGGGCATGGGGTAAGGGTAGCACGGGCTGAATGTGGTAACGAGGGCGCTAGAATGGCGGGTTTTCAGTGTTTTGTCAAAAGGTTTTTCCATGCAAACTGAAACGGCCAGACTGCATTTTGCCTGCGATTATATGGAGGGGGCACACCAGAATATTTTGCAGCGGCTGGCGGAGGTGAATATGCTGCCAGCGGCTGGATACGGAAGCGATGATTGTTGTGCGGCGGCGCGCGAAAAAATCCGCTCAGCGTGCAGCTGTCCGCAGGCGGCAGTGCATTTTCTGGTGGGTGGCACGCAGGCAAATGCGGTGGTGATTGCGGCGCTGCTGCATTCGTATCAGGGGGTGCTGTCGGCGGCAAGTGGCCATATTGCGGTGCACGAGGCGGGCGCGATTGAGCTTGGTGGGCATAAGGTGCTGGCGCTGGCGCACGATTTTGGTAAAGTCCGCGCTGAAACTGTGGCAGCGGCGCTGCACAAATATGCGGCAGATGCCAATCACGAGCATATGGTGATGCCGGGGATGCTGTATATCTCGCAGCCCACAGAATATGGCACGCTGTATTCGCTGGCGGAACTGGAGGCATTGGCACGCGTGTGCCGCGCGCACAAAATCCCGATGTATGTGGATGGGGCGCGGCTGGCGTATGCACTGGCCAGTGCTGACAATGATGTTTCGCTGGCGGATTTGGCGCGGTTGGCGGATGTGTTTTATATTGGTGGTACAAAGTGTGGAGCACTGCTGGGGGAGGCCGTGGTGATGCCGCAACCTGGTGTGTTGCCGCATTTTTTTACGGTGATGAAGCAGCATGGGGCGCTGCTGGCAAAAGGGCGACTGCTGGGTATTCAGTTTGAGGTGCTGTTTGCGGATGGTTTGTATCAGCGCATTGGCGCGGATGCCGTGAAATATGCCGCGCAGATTCGCGCGGCGCTGGCGGAGGGCGGTTTTCAGCTGTATGGCGCGGCGCCGACGAATCAGGTGTTTTTCATCATGGAAAATGTGACGCTGGCGCGGCTGGCAGAGCGCGTGGAGTTCAGCTTTTGGGAAAATTATGATGAGGCGCGCAGCATTATCAGGCTGGCAACGAGCTGGGCGACGCGGGGCGAAGATGTGCAGGCGCTGTGTGCACTGGTGCGCGGGTTTTATCAGGGGGTGGCGCGGTAGAAGCGGCTTTTTTGATATTCGCGGACGCTGCCGACGATGGCTTGTTGCATGGCGCGGCGGTTTTCGGGAGCGGAGAGCCAGGCTTCGTCTTTTACGTTGGGCAGCACGCCAATTTCCAGCAGCACAGCGGCCACGGTGGTGTGGCGCAGGACGGCAAGATTATCGTAGCGGTAGATGCCAAGCGTTTCGTCATACAGTGGGCGGGCGGAGCCAAAACGCGGGTCGGCGTGATATAGGGCAGGCGTGCGCCCAAGGGCGCGGATGCGTTGCGCAATGAAATGCGCGAAGGCGTACGAGGCGCCAAACTGCGGATTGAGTTCCGAGATAAAAACAGAATAGCCGTGAAATGGCGCGTGGCTGGCTGTCATTTGCGCGGTGCGCCCCTTATATTCAATGGGAATCATGAATTGCGCACGCGTGGAGTCGTGATGAATAGATAAAAACAAGTCGGCGCCCAGGCGGTTGGCGATATTGGCGCGCTCGCTTAGACTGATGCTCTGAGGGGGCAGGCGCGTTATGGCAACGCGCCAGCCGGCGGCTTGCAACTGTGGGGCAAGTTCGGCGACAAAGCGGTCGTTGTAGTCCACTTCGTAGATGCCGCGTGCACTCAGCGCGCCAGGTTGCTGCGGGGTGTGGCCGGGGTCAAGAACGATGAGGGGTTGCCTGGCACTCTTTTCTGCCCAGGCGTGTTGCGCGAGTGCGCAAAAAATGGCTGCAGCAGCGTGCCGGCGTGTGAGCAGCATTTGTGTTTTTGGGACTACCAGCTTGGGCGCGTGATGGCGCTGGCGTTGCAGGAACCCGTGCGGCATTCGCGCAGACGGTCGCGCAGATATTCGGTGCGCTCGCGGTTGAGGCGGTAATTGCAGTTGACGTTGATGGTGCCAGGGTTGCTTTCGCAGGAGGCGTTGCGGTGTTTAATCCAGTCGCGCTGCGTTTGTACGAGTTCTTTGTCGGTGCCGCCTTTGGTGAATTGACGCAGCTCTTTATAGATTTTGTTGAGTTCGGCGTCTGATTCAACAAAGAGTTTGGAGGCGCAATAGGTGCGGTCGTAGGAGGTGGTGTAGCGATCGCAGGCTTCAATGGCGCTGGCGGTGTGTGTGGCAAAAATGGCGGCGGCGGTGATAAGGAGTTTGGCGGTGTTCATTTTCTTGGAGCGAAGATGCAGGGAGATGTGAAATGCCTTCATCCTGAGGGCGGCGCGCATTGTAGGAACATCCCAAAAGTCTCTGGGTATCTTGCTCTTGCCCGCGTGTTTTGCTGGCAAGAACGATTGAATATCATGAGTATTTTTTTGTTGTCAAATACCCCATGACTTTACGCATGATTGCCCGCATATGATGCGGGCAATGCTTTGTATACCTATTGATGCTGCTTGCTTAGTTTGTTGCGCTTGGAGGGCGCTTGTGCTTGCTGCGCCCGCCTGGGCCGCGTTTGAAGTGTTCGTCAAAGGTGCTTTGTTGCTGGGCGTTGAGCTGGTTGCGGAATTTCTGGATGGCTTCGTGTCGTTTGCCGTGTTTCGGTGGCTGGCCCAGGGGGCGTTGTCCACGTGCGGGGCGCGAGGCTGCATCTTTGGGCGGGTGCGCTGGCGGCCGCATGGCGGCGGCGAACTCCTGCCAGGCGCTCTCCTGGCTGGCGCTGAGGTTGAGTTTGGCTTTGAGGGTGGCCATGCGCTCGGCGTGGCGCTGCGCCATTTGCGCCGGGTTGGGGCGGGTGGCGCTTTGGGTGTCGGCGCTGGCAGGGGCGCTGGCAATGGTGGCAAAGGCGGCTATGAGGGTCAGGGCCAGCAGGCTGGGACGCAGTGTCGGGAGTTTCATGAGAGATGCGTAAAGGGCGTTGATGGCGAGGACGCGCACGCCGCAAGAGGAGGGCGTGCGCGGGAAACAGCGGAGAACTCGTGCGGCTTACCAGCGCGGCTCAGGGCCGCCGTGGCGCGGGCCGTGGTGGGCGTGCCCATGTGGGCCAGGACCGCCGGGACCGCGCCTGGTGTGCAGCGCATCAAAGGTTTTTTGCTGCTCCTCGCTCAGTTGCGCGTAGAAGGTTTTGGTGGCTTCGCCGCGTGCGCGCATTCGGGCATGATGTTTATCAGCCATCGCCTGCATGCGGTCGATGCGCTGCGGGGTGGTGAGGGTGGAGTCGTCGTCTTTGGGCGCTTCGGGAGGTGCGGGCGGCTGCATGGCGGCGGCGTATTGCTGCCAGGCAGCTTCCTGTTCGCTGGTGAGTTTGAGTTGCTCTTTGATGTGTTCCATGCGTTTGGCGTGGGACTCGGCGGGGTTGGGGTGGCCGTGGTGGTGCGGGTGGCTGGCGCCTGAGGCAGGGGCAGCGGGTGCCGAGGCCAGGGTGGCGGGGGCGTCGTTAGCAGTTTGCGCG
>ONTY01000032.1 GCA_900320815.1 uncultured Pseudomonadota bacterium | reverse complement strand
CTCGGTATGTTTATGTTGGTTGGAGTTGTAAGTAAAAATGCTATTTTGCAGACCGATTATACAAACCAGCTAAGAGCAAGGGGATACGGCAGAACAAATGCTATCCTTCAAGCAAACAAAGTAAGATTAAGACCTATTTTGATGACGACATTAACACTTGTTGTTTCCATGATACCTATGTTAATATCTAACGGAGAAGGAGCAGATGTTAGAAGAGGATTGGCTATCGTTATTGTCGGCGGACAGTTATTATCGCTTCTTGTTACATTGCTTATGACACCTGTAACATACATTATTGTTGATTCTATCGGTGATTGGTTTAAGCATAAAGTTTCGGGAACTCCGATACCGGAAGATAAAGATAAAGAAGTTATATTGGAAGAAGTTCCTGAAAAATATTAAGTATAATTAAAACAGTAATATAAATAAAAAAGCGGAAAGAGTTTTTCTTTTCGCTTTTTTTGTTGGCATTAAGATTCCGCAACAACTCTTTATAAATCGGCCTTTTGCCTTGCCAAAAAGCATTTCTTTTTGTAAAATATGCGGAGAGAGTTTGCCCGATGGTGTAATTGGTAACACATCTGTCTCTGGAACAGAATAGTCCTGGTTCGAGCCCAGGTCGGGGTGCCAAACACTCACAAGCCGCCTGATGGGAACGCCGCAGGCGGCTTTTTCTTTGTCCGTTTTTTTGCCATGCACCAAGCGCCGCTTTGGGATGTGTTTTGCTGCGTGATTGACAACTGGGGCGACGCAGGCGTGAGTTGGCGGCTGGCGTGCGCGCTGGCGGCGCACGGGCAGCGCGTGCGGCTGTGGATTGACGACGCGGCGCCGCTGGCGTGGATGGCGCCGCAAGGCGCAGCAGGCGTGCAGGTGCGCCGCTGGGCGCAGCCGTTTGACGTGCAGGCACTGGCGCACGAGCCGCCGGGTGGCGTGTGGGTGCAGATGTTTGGCTGCGAGCTGCCGGAAGAGTTCATTGCGGCACGCGGTGCGCGAGAGCCAGTGTGGTTCAACCTGGAATACCTCAGCGCCGAGCCGTGGGTGGAACGCCAGCACGCGCTGCCTTCGCCGGTGATGCACGGTGCCGGACAGGGGCTGGTGCGCTGCTTCTTCTTTCCCGGCTTCACGCCGGCCACGGGCGGACTGCTGCGCGAGAAAAACCTGCTGGCGCGCCAGGCGGCGTTTGACCGCGCGGCGTGGCTGGCGGCAGCGCATGGCGTAGCGCCACCGCGCGAAGGGGAGCTATTCGCCAGCCTGTTTTGCTACGAGCCGCCGGCGTTGGCGGCGCAGCTTGCCGCGTGGCAACGCAGCGCGCAGCCAGTGCGGTTGCTGGTTGCCGCTGGGCGCGCGGCAGCGGCGGTGCACGCCTGCCCTGGATGTGCAGTGCAGCACGGCGCGCTGCGCCTGCACTTTCTGCCGCAGCTTGCGCAAGATGAATACGACGAGCTGCTCTGGGCGTGCGATGTGAACTTTGTGCGCGGCGAGGATTCACTCACACGCGCGCTGTGGGCGGGGCAGCCTTTCATTTGGCAGCCGTATCCGCAGCCCGAAGACAACGCGCACCACGCCAAGCTCGATGCGCTGCTGGAGTGGCTGCAGGCGCCACTGGCGCTGCGGCGCTTCATGCGCGTGTGGTGTGGCGCAGAGGAGGGGACGTTACCTGCCATGACGTTGGAGGAGTGGGGTGCGTGCGTGCGTGCAGCGCGCGAGCGGCTGCTGGCGCAAAGCAGTCTGGCAGAGCGGCTGCTGGCGCACGCTGTGCAGTTGCACGCGGGCTAAAATTACATCCTTTTGCCCGCAGGGGCGCTTCCCACACACATTCACGCAAAGGATTTGAAAACGCCATGAAACTCGCCCAGGAAATCCGCGCCGGCAACGTCATCATGCACGGCAAAGACCCCATGATTGTGCTGAAAACTGAATACGCACGCGGTGGCCGTGGTGCCTCCACAGTGCGCATGAAACTCAAAGCACTGCTCGGCAATATGGGCACAGAAGTCGTGTTCCGTGCCGACGACAAAATGGAACAGGTTATTCTTGATCATAAGGACTGTACCTATTCCTATTTTGCCGACCCCATGTATGTTTTCATGGATGGTGAATACAATCAGCATGAAGTGGAAGCCGCCAATATGGGCGATGCGCTCAACTATCTGGAAGACGGCATGGAATGCCAGGTGGAGTTCTACGAAGGCAAGGCGATTGCCGTGGAATTGCCCACCACAGTGGTGCGCGAAATCACTTGGACCGAGCCGGGTGTAAAAGGCGACACTTCTGGCAAGGTGCTCAAACCTGCAAAAATTGCCACTGGTTTTGAAGTGGCGGTGCCGCTATTCGTCAACCAGGGCGACAAGGTTGAAATTGACACGCGCACCGGCGAATATCGCAAGCGCGTGTAATGCAGCCAGTCTTTCAAGAGAAACCTCAGGCCCCGCCAGTTTTGTGCGGGGCTTTTTCTTGTCATTTGTACAACTATGGAATCCACTCAACATCCATACGGCAGCGCCGGGCTGCGCGCCTCACTGGCCGATGCCTGGGACGCGCTGCATGGCGCTGGTGCCGGTGCGGCGCTGGCGCCGGACGCTGGACGACTGGCGTTTGCTGACCCAGAGTTCATGATGCGCAGCGCCACGCGCGGCGCGCGCGTGCAGCTTGAACTCCTCAAGCCGGACATGGACATGGCCGCCGCTGGCGTGCATCAAACCATCGTCGTCTATGGCAGCGCGCGCATTCCATCGCCCGAAGCAGCAGAGGCGCAGTTGGCCGCTGCTCGCGCCAGTGGCGATGTCGCCGCCATTGCTGCCGCTGAGCGCGCCGTGCAGCGCGCGCGGCATTACACCGAGGCACGTGAGTTTGCTCGCTTGGTGGCGCGTTACAGCCGTGCGCAGCCGCCGGAGGGCAAGTTGCACATTTGCACCGGGGGCGGTCCGGGCATCATGGAAGCGGCCAACCGTGGCGCCAGCGACAAAGGGGAGCCATCTGTGGGGCTGAACATCACGCTGCCGCATGAGCAGCACGCCAATCCGTACGTCACGCCGCAGCTTTCGTTTCGCCTGCATTACTTTGCGCTGCGTAAAACGCATTTCATGCTGCGTGCGCGGGCGCACGTGGCTTTTCCCGGCGGTTTTGGCACGCTGGATGAACTTTTTGAGGCGCTTACTCTGGTGCAAACGGGCAAAGTGCACTCCATGCCCATTGTGCTGGTGGGACGGGATTATTGGCAGCGCCTTATTAATTGGGACGCGCTGCTGGCCGAAGGCATGATTGCGGAAAAAGAGCTTGCTTTTCTGCATTTTGCTGACAACGCGCAGCAGGCGTGGGCGGCCATTTGCGCCAGCCTCAGCCTGACGGCGGCGGCCTAAACGTGCATAAAAAAACCCGCCGGCTGGGCGGGTTTTGTATGACTTGGGGCAATGCTCTCAGTTACGGTCGCGACGCGGTGGGCGCATGACTGGTTTTTCAGGTTCCGGCGCTGGTTCTGTCATCACAGGTGCGGGCGGCGGCGGTGCCGGCTCGGAGACCACTGGCAGTGGCTCTTGCTTGGCCGCTGTCGGGGCTTTGCAGGTTCCGCACCCGGCAATCAGCAAACTCGCAGGAAGGAGAAGAGAAAGGCTGAGCAAACGCATTTGGCTGTTCCTGTTATAAAAAAGGTGAGGGAACCGCTTTAAAACCTGTCGCAAACCTTTGGAGCGAGGGCATTTTGCCCTCGGCTGCACAGATGTTTCGAGGGCGGGATACCCTCGTTTCCCGCAGTTTTGAAGCGCCTCCTGAGTTTATAAAAAAGTGAGTTTCTTTGCAGCTTAGTTGCGGTCGCGGCGCGGTGCGAGTACGGGCGCGGGGGCAGGTGCGGGTTGCACGGGTTGCTCAATGACCATTGGCGCCGAGTAGACCGGGACAGGAGCCGAGCAGCAGCAGCTGTTGCAGCTTTTGGTGCCGCAATGTCTGGTGGTGGAGCAGCCAGCGACCAGCAGGCAAGCGGAGGCGAGAAGAGCGAGGCGAGTCAAACGCATGGGGAACACCTTGTGAAAAAGAAACAACAATGAAGATTGGCGTGCGGAGTGTAAAACCTTTCGCATGCGGCGCCTTAGCCACGGTCGCGGCGCGGACGGCGCATTGGGCAGTAACCGGGCGCGCACGGCAGCGTGGGCGCGGCCAGCAGAGCCGGTTCGCGCCGGCGCCACACACGCGCTTGCGTGACGCGCGCTGGTGCATACGTGATGGCCGCCGGTGCGTAGTAGGTGTTGCACCCACAGCACGAGCACTCTGGTTGCGGCGTGCAGCAGCCATCGCACGCTGACCCCACGGGGTTGAAGTCGCCCGCATCTGGCATGTCGCACTCTTTATAGGGCGAGTTGGGCAGGATGGCGTCCGAGTCAGTGGTGCTGTGGAAGTTGTCTTGCGCGTAGGCGCCGGCAGCGGCCAGCAGGCAAGCGGCAAGAACCAGGTGGCGGGCAAAACGCATGAAAAAGCTCCTGAAAAGCAAACACAAATGGCGGCAGTGTAACCACTTGCACCTCGCCCGCCCTGCTTGCTGTGCGGCACTGCGCCCACAAGTGCACAGATGCGTCCTGTGCGCGCCATATTTTTTATACTCCAATATATTTTACTTCATTGCCGGCGTATCTTGCCGGCAATGAAGGTATACCCATGAGAAGACGCCTGCATTCAAGTGTGTGAATGCCCCTGTCTGTCTGCTGGCGCGGGGGTGTTGCGGTGGCGAGGCACTTTGCCGTATGCCGCCTGCAATGCCAAGGAGCGGTGGGGGTGTGCGCCTTACAATCGGCGACTTTTTTGCGGCAAGTACCCCGCTGCATTCGGCGGCAGGGCGGCTGCCGCGCCGCATCAAAGAGAAACACCATGCGCAAAGACATTCATCCTGAATATCGTGAAGTGTGCTTCATGGATATTTCCAACGGCTTCAAATTCGTGACCCGCTCGTGCGTGAATACGCGCGAAACCATCAAAATGGAGGACGGACGCGAGTTGCCGCTGTTCAAATTGGAAACCTCCAGCGAATCGCATCCTTTTTATACGGGCACGCAAAAATCTGTGGACAACATGGGCGGGCGCGTGGAGAAATTCCGCAACCGCTATGGCAAGGTCGCACGCCCGAAGGCGGCAGCAGGCAAATAAAGCGCAGCGCGCTGGCGCGCAGCAAAACAGCTCGGCTTTGCCTTGGCAGCCGGGCTGTTTTTTTATTTCTTGCATAATACTCATGTCATTATTCTTTTGTTGCCCGCAATATATGCGGGCATAGGAATCATACTGCCCATGCCATCCGCAGAACGCTTCGTGCACGCTGGCGGCGACAATTGCTGCCCTTTGTTTGTTCTGTTTTGCGCGTTCACCGCCTGTGCCGCTTGTGTTGCGGCGTGGGTGCACGCCGTGTGAGCAGCCCATGACCGCCGCCAACCAGCCGCCCAGCCCAGCCATCGTCTCGCAAGAAGCCGCGCGCCGTGCGCCGCGTGCCGTACTGCTGGCGCTATGCCTGGCGTATGTGCTGGCGGGCTTTGTGGGACGCGGCCCGTGGAAGGGGGCGGATGTGGCCTCGCTGGGTTACATGCTGGCGCTGCTGGAGGGCGACTGGCCGCAGTGGCTGGCGCCGCACATGCTGGGGCAGGGCGCCGATGCGCTGCTGCCGCACTGGCTGGGGGCGTTGTCCATTCGCGCGCTGGCGCCGCTGGGAGTGCCGGCGGCGCTGGCCGCGCGACTACCCTTTGCGCTGATGCTTGTGGGCACGCTGGCGGCCACCTGGGGCGCAGTGCGGCATTTGGCGCTGGAACCCGGAGCGCAGCCAGTGGCGTTTGCTTTTGGCGGCGAGGCGGCGCCGGGCGACTACGCGCACGCGCTGGCTGATGGCGCGCTGCTGGCGCTCATCGCCACGCTTGGGTTGGCGGAAGGCGCGCACGAGGCGGCGCCGGCGGCAGCGCAGCTGTGCTTTGCGGCGCTGGCGTTTTATGCGCTGGCGGTGCAGCCGCGCCACGATGCGCGCGCACTGGTGCTGCTGGCGCTGGCGCTGGCGGCGCTGGCGCTCTCAGGGGCGCCGCGTCTGGCGTTGGGCTATGCGGCGCTGGCACTGCTGGGCGTGCCGCGCCAGTGGTCGCGGCGGCGGCGGCGGCGCACGCTGACGGCACTGCTGACGCTGGCAGCGGCGCTGGCGCTGCTGGTGTGGCGGCTGCATGTGCTGCGCGCAGCGGCGCTGGCTGAGCCGCAGTGGCGCACGGGCGCCGAAGGCTGGCTCTCGCTGCTGCGGCTGCTGCTGTGGTTCACCTGGCCGGCGTGGCCGCTGGCGCTGTGGACGCTGTGGCGCTGGCGGCGGCAGTTTTTTTCAGCGCATCGGCATTTGCGGCTGCCGCTGGCGCTGGCGGCGGTGCCGCTGCTGGCGGCGGTGTTCACCACAGCGGGGGCGCGCACGCTGCTGTTGGCGCTGCCGGCGCTGGCGGCGCTGGCGGCGCTGGCGCTGCCCACATTCAGCCGCGCAGCGGCGGCGTTTATTGACTGGTTCACGGTGCTGTTTTTTACCGGCTGGGGCATTGTGATTTGGGTGGTCTGGGTGGCGATGATGACGGGCATACCCGCCAAGCCGGCGGCGAATGTGGCGCGACTGGCGCCGCACTACACGCCGCTGTTTCAATGGCCGGCGTTTGCCGCAGCGGTGGTGGGCACTGGGGCGTGGCTGGCGCTGGCGCGCTGGCGCACTGGCAGGCATCGCGCGGCGCTGTGGAAAAGCCTGGCGTTGCCTGCGGGTGGCGCCGCGCTGTGCTGGCTGCTGCTGATGACGCTGTGGCTGCACGCGCTGGACTATGGACGCTGCTACGAGGGGCAGATGCGGGCGGTGCAGCAGGCGATGGTGGAGGCAGGAGCATCGCAGCCTGCCTGTGTGCAGGTGTGGGGGCTGGGTGAGGTGCAACTGGCGGCGGCGCGCGTGCACGGGCACTGGCGGCTGCGCGCGGCCACGGACGAGGCGGCGCACTGCCCCTGGCTGCTCATTGACGCGCGCGTGCGCGGCGCTTTGCCGCAGGCGCTGGCGGGGCAGTGGGAGGAGTGGCGCAGCGTGCCGCGCCCCGCCGACAAGGATGAAAGCCTGCTGCTGTTGCGGCGCGCCGCGCCAGTGCTGGCGGCGCCTGTTGAGGAGAAAGGGCGGACAGACCGCTAGATACCCAGTAAATTTATCAGCCACTGCCCTTATATAATAGGGGCAATGACGGCTATACCCATCTCAAGCATGCACTGCATACGAATTGCTGTGAGGCTGCTGGTGCACAATGGGGCTGCCGCTGTCCTCCGGCAGCGAGCCGATAAGCGACGCAATCATGCCCACATCTCTACCCATTTCCCTGCTGCATTTCAACCTGATATTCATCTCCATCAGCTGCATTCTGATGATTAGTGGCTATAGCTGGCGCGAAACAAAAACTGGCGTGGCGGCGTTGGCGCTGGGCATATTGACTTTGCTGGTTTCCATTTTTGTCAATATTTACGGCTCGCTGTATCACTGGAGCTGAGGGCGAGGCTGCAAAAGCCAGCGTTTGCGCATCCCTGATGCGGGTGCTGGAAGGGGGAGCGTCGGTTTTTCAGACGCTTTGAAAAATCACAGAATACCCGCCTTCCAGATACAGCAATGCCCGCATATCTTGCGGGCAATAGGTTGGATACCAAAGTTTCGCCGGGCAAGGAGCTTTTACGGCGCCAGCCCGGCGCGCTGCGCCTCTTGCAGTAGCGCGTGGGCAAATTGTTCGTAGCCGGCGTCGTTGGCGTGGATGCGGTCAGAGCGCAGTTTTTCCTCGGAAAGAATGTCTGACCACGCCCCCGCCAGCAGCGGCACGCGCATCTCCTGGGCAATTTCCTCGAACATGGGGTGGTCGCTCAGGTGCCCCAGGGCGGCGGCGATGGAAGGTTGCGGCTCGGCGACGAGAAGCACTTGCGCGCCCGCCGCCTGGCAGCGGCGGATGATGGTGCGGATGTTCTCGCGCGTGGCATTGCCGCTTTGCTGGTGCAAAAAGTCGTTGCCGCCAATGCTGACGATGACCAGTTGCGGGTTGTGCGCGGCCAGCAGCGCGGGCAGGCGCGCAAGCGCCATGCTGCTGGTGTCGCCAGAGACGCCGCCGCTGACCATGCGCCAGCCGCTGATGCGTTCAAGGACGGCGGGCCAGGCGTGCTCTGGCGACGTGGCGCCCACGCCTTGCGTGAGCGAGTCGCCCAGCGCCAGCACGACTGAGCCGGCGGGCACGGCCTGCCCTTTGATGGCGCGCGAGCAGCCAGACAGCAAGGCAGCGGCAAGCGTGCCGGCAGCGGCCAGCAAAAAATCCCGACGGGCATTAGAGTATGGAGCTTGGGTATGAGTCATGGCGTGTTTTCTTGCACATGCAGCCGCGTGGTGGAGGTGTATTCGCGCAGCCAATCTTCAAACGATGTGCCCTGGTCAGCCTCCTCAAGCTGGCGCTGGCGTTCAATAGAGGCACGGGCGGCACGCGCTGCCCGCTGGCGCTGCTCCTGGCTCCAGGGCAGGGCGAGCAGGGCATCGCGCGCCTGCTGCGCGCGCGTGGCAACGAACTGGCGGTAGCTGCCGCCGGCTTCGCGCACGGCATCCAGCACGCGCGCCGAGGGCAGCAAATCTGGCTGCGCCAGGCACTGCCCCACCGCGCCGCAGCGTCACACCAGGCGCGCGCCCGCGCGCTGCCGTTTGCTGCTGGTTGAAATTGATGTTTTCAATTTCTTCGGGTGAATCGGGCGGACTGTCCGAGAGCAGGCAATGCAGCAGGAATAAATCAATCAGCCGCACTGTATCGGCGTCAATACCAATATCGGCAAATGGATTCAAATCAATCAGCCGCACCTCCACATATTCCACGCCGCGCTCGCGCAGCGCGTGCAGCGGGCGCTCGCCGGGGCGAATGACGCGCTTGGGGCGGATGGTGCTGTAGAACTCATTTTCAATTTGCAGCAGCGTGCAGCTCAACTGGTTGTAATCACCGCCCAGGCTGCGCAGCCCGATGTTTTCATACGCCGGCCAGGGGCGCGTGAGTGCTTCGTGCTGCGTGGCAGCATATTTTTCCAGGCTGTTGTAGCTGATGCGCAGCGTGGACTGCGCATCGCTCTGATAGCCCAGCCGCCCCATACGCAGCGACGTGGCCCAGGGCAGGTACATACATTCACCCAGCGGCTGCAGGCCGTGCTCCTTGCCCTGCACAAAGCACGAACACACGGCAGGTGACGCGCCCGTGAGCAACAGCAACACAAACGCGTGGCGGCGAAAATTGCGAATCAGCGCAAAATACTCCGCCGTGCCCAGTCCAGGCAGCGACCAGTTGTAATGAATGCCGGAGATGGTTTGCATCCGCCGACCATAACGGTGCGCCAGCCCCATGCGGTAAATACTTTTGGAGCGCCCAATATGGCTGGTGCCATACACCGCAATTGGGATATTTTCATCCGAAGGCAGAGAGCACGGCATGGACGCGACCCACAGCCGCTCATCGCCCGCGTCAAACAGCGCGTGGTACACCTCCTGATGAATATGCTGCAATTCCGTCAGTGTGGTTTCGGCGCTGGTATGCGTGCCGGTGACCATTTCCACCTGCGCCTCGCAAAAATCGGTGGTAATGCGCGGATGCGTGAGCGGCGAACCCAGCGCCGCCGGATGCGGCGTGCGCGCCAGTGTGCCAGCCGGCAGTGTGCGCAGGCTTTCTTTTTCAATACCTCTGCGAATGCCGCGCAGCACATTTGGTTTGAGCGCCGCCAGGCGCTGTTGCAATGCAGACTGTTTCATGAATCACAAAAAAATATCAAAGAAAAAACCGCCGCTGCGCCGCAGCACAGACGGCTGCCAGAAAGGTAGCACACGCGCGCCGTGGTGTTTGCTGCCAATACCTTACAAGTTTCTATTTGGCAGGCCGTTACTGCGCTGGTCATTGAACGGTGGCCACAGCACGCTGCGCATCCAGCAAGGCGCGCTGTGCTGCACGGCACAATGCACAGCTATGGAAACGGCGGACGACAACACTTTTGCTGCGCCTGAATGCGCCAGCACAGCCAGTGCAGCGTGCACGGTAGCGCTGGTTGGTATGCCCGGCAGCGGCAAATCCAGCGCCGGCGCGCAACTGGCCCGGCGCCTGGGGCTGGCGTTTTATGACAGCGACCAATGGATTGAAGCGCAGCGGCGGCAGAGTGTGAGCAGCATCTTTGCCGAGCTGGGCGAGGCAGCTTTTCGCGATATGGAAGCGCAGGCGCTGCGCGAGTTGCTGCGCCGCGACGGCTGTGTGCTGGCCACTGGTGGCGGCGCTGTGCTGCGCCCCGCCAACCGCCAGCTGCTGCGCGCCCACGCCTGGGTGGTGTATTTGCGCAGCAGCCCGGAGCAGCTTTGGCGGCGGCTGCGCGGCGATGTGCGCCGCCCGCTGCTGCAGGTGGCTGACCCGCTGCAGCGGCTGCGCGACATGCACGCCGAGCGCGACGAGTTGTATCGCGCCTGCGCGCACTTTGTCGTCAACACCCACGGCCTCTCGCTGCCCATGCTGGTATGCCGGCTGCATATGCAGCTTGACCTTGCCGGCAGCCGCTCACAACG
>ONTY01000101.1 GCA_900320815.1 uncultured Pseudomonadota bacterium | reverse complement strand
CAGGCCAACATCGGGCTGGAAGTGGCGGAAAAGCTCGTCAAATACAGCGACAATGGCACCACCACCTCGTCTGTCAACTTCCCGCAGGTGGCGCTGCCCGAACACCCCGGCAAAAAGCGCCTTCTGCACATCCACCGCAACGAACCGGGTGTGATGACCAATATCAACCGCACCCTCGCCGATGCTGGCGCCAACATCGCCGCGCAATACTTGCAAACGCTGGAAGGCGTGGGCTACGTCGTCGTCGATATTGCCGCCGACGAAGTCAACGCCTCGGCCATGCGCGCCGCCCTTGACGCCATTCCCGGCACCATCCGCTCCCGCGTGCTGTTCTGAAAAAAAGCGTCTTCAAAAAAAAACCGCCCGGCTAAACCACCGGGCGACAAACGTCGCCAGAATGACCGGCTGAAAAAAGAACACACCAGGAGCCATCCATTGCCATATTCGCCAGCCCTCCTGCCCGCCGAAAGCCATAAAAACGCGCTGCCCACCTCCAGCATGACGCAGGTGGGCGCTTTTTTTGCCCTCTGCGGCAGCAGGCTGGTGCAGCGCAGCATTTCCCCTTCCAGCGCCCTTGCAGCCGCAGCAATCGCGGCGACAATACGCGCCCTCTGCGCTGCGCCCTCACTCTAAAAAAGGGCGCGCCCTGTTTTCAGCCTCTCCGCCTGGAGTTTTTGCACCATGCCACTTTTGCCGTCCTTCCTCAAACGCGCCCCCAAAGACACGCCGGATGCTGCGCCCGCCGAGCACCCCGCCGCCGCGCCCAAGCAGCCCGCCGCGCACCCGCTTGATGCCCTCACCGGCGGCGCCTTTTCGGCAGCGACATCGGGCGAGCGTGCGCAGCGCGTGCGCGAGTGGCTGGCAACAAACCCCAGCGCCGAAGACATGCAGCAGGTCTACAAAGAACTCTCCGGCAAAGACAAAGGCGCTGCCAAAGCACTGCGCGAAAAACTCGACGAACTGCGCCGCGCCAGCCGCCAGCAGGCCATCGCCGCCGAATGGCAGGAAAAAGCCCAAGCGCTGCTGGCCGCGCAAAAACTCAACATCGCCGACGCAATGGCCTGGCAACGCGACGCCGCCAAAGCCGGCGCACCGCTCTCGCAAGAGCCGCTGGCTGGCCTGCGCACCCAACTGGCCCAGCGCATCAAAGCCATTGAAGACTTGCAGCAGCACTGCATGGTGCAGCGCGAAGCGGCGCTGCTGCTGGCGCAGCGCATCGAGATGCTCTCCGCGCGCCCCTGGCGCGACGCGCAAGCGCAGCAAGATGCGCTGCAAAAAGACGTGGACGACTGGCACGCCGCCCTGCCCGCCCTCACCGGCCACGAGCACTACGACAGCGTCGACCTGCGCCACATCGCCCAGCTTGACGACGCCAAAGCCAAGCTCGCCGCCGTCTGGGAAGCGTTCAGCGCGGCACTCGCGCAAGCCATCGCCGCTGCCGAAGACGCCGCCGCCCCCCTGCCCTCCGTGCCCGTATGGGCTGACGAACTGCGCGCCGCACGCCAGCCCCAAACCGACGCAACAGACGCCACCGCCACTGCCGTAGACCCCGAACAAGCCGCCGCCGCCGCCAAAGCCATCAAAGCCGGCGCCATGCTGCTGGAAAAAGCCACCGCCGAAGGCAACAGCAAAAACATCCATAGCGCCACGCAATCGCTGCGCCACCTGCTCAAAGAGCACGACGCGCTGCTGGACAAAGCCCTCAAAGCGCGCGCGCACCACGCGCTGGCCGCCGCAGGCGAACTCAGCGGCTGGCAGCACTGGAGCGCCGGCAAAGTGCGCGAGCAACTCATCGCCCGCGCCGAAGGCTTGCTGCGCCGCCAGAAAAAGAAAGGCGCCGCCGCGGCGCACATGCCCGAATCTTCCGAAGAAGCCCCCGCTGCAGAAGCTGCATCGCAAGCGGAAAACGCGCCCGCCGCCGCTGCTGCTCCAGAAACAGCACCGGCTGCGCCCAGCGCCGAAGCGGCGCCAGCAGCGCCCGAAACATCCGCTGCACCCACCGCTGCCGCAGAAACCACAACAGAAACGCCTGTTGCCGAAGCCGCCGCACCAGCCGAAGCCGCCCTTGCTGCTCCAGAAACAGCACCGGCTGCGCCCAGCGCCGAAGCGGCGCCAGCCTCGCCTGACGCGGCGCCTGCAGCGCCCGAAACAACCGCTGAACCCACCGCTGCAGCAGAAACCACAGCAGAAGCGCCCGCTGCCGAAGCCGCAGCACCCGCAGCAGAAACCACCGCCGAAGCGGCGGCTCCCGCAGCCGAACAAGCCGCTCCTGCTGCCGCCGTTGCAAAACCCTCGCGCCGCACTGCCATCGATCTCCCCCCCCTGCCCGACGACGAAGAATGGGTTCCCACCCTGCCCCCGCACAAACTGCAAGAAGCACTGCGCCAGCTGCGCGAAGAATGGAAAGCCGCCGACCAGGGCGGCGCCTCCAGCCAGGCCATGTGGCAGCGGTTTGACCGCGCCTGCAACGCCGCGCGCGTCTTCGTGGACCGCTGGATTCAACACGCCCGCGCCGAAACCGCCGCACACAAAGCGCAGCGCCTTGCCCTCATCGCCGAACTCAAAGCCTGGGCCGCCACCCAGCCCGCCGAAGGCGCCAACTGGAAAACCGCCGGCCAGCAACTGGCCGCCTTCCGCCGCCGCTGGTTTGACAAATCCCACACCGGGCGCCTGCCCGCCAAGCTCTACGCCCAGCTGCAAGAAGACTGGAAAGCTGCCTTTGAAGCTGCCAGCGCCCCCCTGCACGATGCGCAAAAACAAAGCATCGCGCGCCGCCGCGCCCTCATCGCCGAAGCCGGCGAACTCGCCGCCGCCCCACTGCGCATCGACGCCATCCAGACCTTGCAACAAACCTGGCAGGCCGAAGCACAAGCCGTTCCCCTGCTCGACCGGCGCCTGGAACAAAAACTCTGGAACGCCTTCCGCAAACCCATTGACGAAGCCTTCCAGCGCCGCAGCCAGGAGCGCCAGCGCCAGCGCGCTGCCCTCACCGCGCACGACCAGGCCGTCATGAACGCCGCCAAAGCCTTGGAAGAAGCCGCAGCCAGCGGCGACGCCACGCGCATCCGCGCCGCCATGCAGGCACTACAAGCTGCCCAAGCCGCTGCCCCTGACGACGCGCCCGCCCCTGCCGCCCCTGTTGTGCCCGACGCACCTGAAACACCCGCTGCCGAAGGCGAAAGCGCCAGTGAAAGCGAACCAGCCGCCCCTGCCGCCGAAGCCAAACCCGCACGCCGGCCTGTGGTCGCCATGCGCGGCGACGACCGCCCTGGGATGCGCCGTGGCACCTCCATGCAGCGCGACGAACGCCGTGGTGGTGGCAACCAGCGTGACGGGCGCCGCAGCGGCGGCGCTGCTGGTGGGCGCGGCGAGCGCGGCAGCCGCGATACGCGCGACGGGCGTGAAGGAGGAAGAGGACGCCAGCCGCGCGCCCCGCGCCTTGGCAACGCCGCCTTCCACGCCCAGCGTGAAGCCCTGGACCTCGCCCAAAGCCAGCTCAAAAAACTCGCCGCCCAGGCGCACGGCGAAGCCATCGCCGCCGTCCTTGACGCCTGGCAAACACGCGACGCCGCCAAACTCCCCAGCGCGCAGCAACTCGGCGCCCCCATCACCGGCGCAGCGCGCAATGCCTGGGTCACTGCCCTGCAAGGCGAAGCCAAAGGCGACGCTGCCGCTGCCCTGCTGCGTCTGGAAATCGCTGCTGAAGCGCCCACCCCCGCCGCGCACCTGGACGCGCGCCGTGCACTGCAGCTGCAGCTGCTCACGCAAAAAGGCAGCGCCATGCCCGCCGACACCTGGCCGCAAGACACCGCCACCATCCTCGCCGCCCCAGCCAGCGACGAGGCCACGCAGCGCCTGCAAACTGCTCTCAAAGCCCTGCTGCGCGCACGTTGAACGCTTGGGTATAGCAATCATTGCCCGCAAAATAAGCCGGCGATAAAATGCAATCAGGTATGGTATAGAAACACTTCAGCGCAGGGCATCCCTTGTGGACGCCCTGCGCTATAATCCGCCGCTTCCACTCGCGTGGGGGGGTAGCTCAGCTGGGAGAGCGCCGCGTTCGCAATGCGGAGGTCGGGAGTTCGATCCTCCTCCTCTCCACCACACGCACATTTTGGAAGAGTCTGAAACCTCACAACGGTTTCAGACTCTTTTTTTTTTTTTTTTTCACGCAAAAAACGCATGAAAAAAGAAAAGCGCCTCGGTCAGATATTCACCCCGTCCTATCTGGTAGCCGACATTCTTGACTTCGCCGGCTACAGCGGCGCGGCCATATTGCAGCGGCACGCCATAGACAACTCGTGTGGCGATGGAGCGTTTCTTGTGGAAATGGCGCGGCGCTATTGCGCTGCCTTTTTCAGCGCGCACGGCGAAGGCGAAAAAGAAACGCTGGCGCGCCAGCTTGCCACCTTTATTCACGGCGTGGAAAAAGACGCCGCGTCGCACGCCGCCTGCATGGAACGGATGCGCCAGCTTGAATGTGATTTGAATCTGCCACCCGTGGCGTGGGACATCCGCTGCGCCGATGCCTTGGCTGTGCACGATTTTGACGGGCGCATGGATTTTGTCATTGGCAATCCGCCGTATGTGCGCGTGCATAACCTTGAAAGCAGTTTTGCACAAGTCAAACGCCACGCCTTTTGCGGCGGCGGCATGACAGATTTGTATCTTGTATTTTATGAAATCGGCCTGCATATGCTCTCTCCCAGTGGGCGGCTGTGCTACATTGCGCCAAGCTCATGGATAAACAGTGTGGCGGGGCAGCACATGCGCGCCTATTTGCAGTCCACCGGCTGCCTGCGTGCCATTGCTGATTTGGGACATTTCCAACCGTTTACCGCGACCACGTACACCGCCATCACGCTGCTGGAAAAAACTGGCGGCTCGCGCCAGTTTGACTATTACAGCTATGCCGGGGAAAAGACGCTGCGATTTGTGGATGCGCTGCCCTATGACGAGGCGTTTTTTGACGGCGTGCTGTTCCTCGGTAGTCGTGAAACGCTGCGCCAATTGCGTGCCATCAAAACTGCCCCCACTCTCCAAGGCATTGCCGTCAAAAACGGCTTCGCCACACTGGCCGACGATGTCTTCATTGCCGACGCTTTTCCGTTTGCCCGTTTCACCATTCCCGTCATCAAGGCGTCTACCGGCGCGCGGCGCATGGCCTTGTATCCGTACGATGAAAATGGCAAGCCGCTGCCGCGCGAAGCGGTGTTTTCTGATGCCGCTGTTGCCGCCTATCTGAATGCCCGCAAAAGTGCGCTGCTCAAGGGTCGCAGCACCTCGCAATATCCCGACTGGCACCTCTACGGGCGCTCGCAGGCGCTGCGCGACGTATGGACACACAAATACGCCATCAGCGCCGTTATCCGCGACATCCCATCCGTCAAAATCACCCCCGCGCCGCCCGGCTTCGGTGTCTACAGCGGTCTTTACATCATGGCAGATATTCCTGTGCAGCCGCTGCGCGCCGCGCTGCACAGCGAGCATTTCATCGGCTACATTGCTGCACTCAAAAAATACAAAAGCGGCGGCTACTACACCTTCAACGCCAAAGAATTGAAGCAATATCTTTATGGCGTGTTTGCAAAAACCAGGGCACAGCAGCACCAAGAGAAGCAATACACCCATGAGGTATAGTTGTATAACCTGCAATTCATGCCGGCAACACAACATTGACACATGGAGTATTGAGGAGCCTTCAAAGACTCCATGAGCAGCGGTTCTGTTCCTCCTGCCTTGACGTACAAAATATCCCCTTCTCTCCCGCTTGACGCAGGGAGCGAGGAGATGGTGCTGTTGGCACGTCAGCCATGGAAAAACAGAGCCTTATTTTTTGTCGTGTGTGCCGTGCAGCTCTATGTGTGCCGGTGCGTGTTTCATGGCGTGCAGCAGCTCTTCCAGGCTCACGGGGTAGTAGTTCCACACGTCCACGCCCACATCGGCTCTCTGGCTGTCGGCGTGCAGCCGCCCGTGCATGTGGCCGTGAAAATGCAGCGCGGCGTGATGCGAGCGGTTCCAGGCGGCAAGGGGGTAGTGGCAGAGCACGGCACGCATGTTTCCGGCATGGGTTTGCGCGCCGATTTCACACAGCGCGGGCAGCACTTCG
>ONTY01000127.1 GCA_900320815.1 uncultured Pseudomonadota bacterium | reverse complement strand
AGATGGCGCACGTCGTCCGGCACCGCTGAGAGGTCGCTTGCAAGGCCATACGCACGCCCACGCCCCTCCGGCGTCTGCGCAAAACCGCGCAGAGGGCGTCCGAACTCAGGTCCGCCTATTGCGGCGGGGTCACAGACCGCCCATGCTGACGGCGTGCGTGAGCGCCGTCCAGCCCCATTCACTGGCGGCGTTTTTATCGGCTCCGGCGTCAAGCAGAAAACGCACAGTTTCGGTGCGTCCAGAATATGCGGCAGCCAGCAGCGCATCGCCGCCCACAGCGGCGATATTGCCATCCACCTCCAGCAGCAGGCGCACAATATCTGTCAGCCCTTGCGAGGCGGCAATTTCCAGCGCTGTTTCGCCAGCCTTGTTGACCACATGAATATCGGCGCCGGCGGCAATCAAGGCACGCGCCTGTTCTTCCCGCCCCCACAGCACAGCCTCCATCAGCGCCGTATTGCCGCTTTCGCCCACAGCGTTGATATTGGCGCCGGCAGCCTGCAAGGCATCCTTATACCCACTTTCTTCTATGCTGGTTGCCGGCTTATCTTGCAGGCTACCATGTGATACTCCACCATATTTCTGTCGCAGGCGCTGTTCACTTTCGTCGTTCAGGCGCAGCCCTTTGGGCTGGGGGAAGTGCATTTTCTCTTCTATGCCTTCCATGCGGCGCACGCTGGTGGCACCAAGGTTGCGCAGGCGCGCGATGACGTGCTGCACAAGCACGTCGGGGGCAGACGCGCCGGCACTCAAACCTACGCGGCTTTTGCCGTGCAGCCATTCGGGGCGAATATCGCTGGCGCTGTCCACCAGATAACTTTCCACGCCCTGCCGCTGCGCCACTTCCGCCAGGCGCCGGCTGTTGCTGCTGGTGGGGCTGCCGACGACAATGACAATATCCACGGCGCTGCTGATGAGTTTGACGGCGTCCTGCCGGTTTTGCGTGGCGTAACAAATATCCTGTTTTTTGGGCTGGCGCACGTTTGGAAAACGTGCACGAATGGCCGCCGTGATGGCGGCGGCGTCGTCCACGCTAAGCGTCGTTTGCGTGACGAGAGCGATTTTTTCCTGCTGGCGCGGCGCCAGCTGCGCAACGCCTTCTACATTTTCCACCAGCTGCATGGCGCCCGCTGGCAATTGCCCCATGGTACCTTCCACTTCGGGGTGGCCTTTGTGCCCAATCATAATAAACTCGTAGCCTTCGCGGGCGAGTTTGGCGACTTCCACGTGCACTTTGGACACCAGCGGGCAGGTGGCGTCAAAAATGCGAAAGCCGCGCCGCGCCGCTTCTTCTTTGATGGCGCGTGGCACGCCGTGCGCGCTGAATATCAGCGTGGCGCCTGGGGGCACATCATCCAGATTTTCAATAAAAATGGCGCCCTTGCGCTTCAAATCATTGACAACGTAGGTGTTGTGCACAATTTCGTGGCGCACATAAATGGGGGCACCAAACTTGGCCAGCGCGCGCTCCACAATTTCAATGGCGCGCGCCACACCGGCGCAAAAGCCGCGTGGCTCGGCCAAGAGCAATTCCATGGCCTGTGTGTTTTGCATGTTCATCGCCTCAGATATTTTTTTCTGCACCGCCAGGGACAAATGCCGCCCGGCTACACTGCGCGCCATTGTAGAAAACCACTGCCTTTTGCCATGACGCTGAAAAACCTGCCCGTCCAGGCGCGCCCGCGCGAAAAGCTGCTGGCGCGTGGCGCGGCGACGCTCTCGGACGCGGAGTTGCTCGCCATCATCTTGCGCACGGGCACGGCGGGGCGCAGCGTGCTGCAGATGGCCGATGAATTGCTGGCAACCTTTGGCGGGCTGGCGGGGCTGCTGCGCACGGATGCGGCGCAACTGGCGCGCTTCAAAGGACTGGGCGGCAGCGCCAAGCGCGCCGAATTGCTGGCGGTGATGGAGCTGGCGCGGCGCGCCCTGGCCGCGCAACTGGCAGCCAGCGATGCGTTTGAGCAGCCCGATGCGGTGCGTGCACTGCTGCAGGCGCAGCTGGCGGCGCTGCCCTATGAGGTGTTTGCCGTAATGTTCCTGGACACAAAGCACCACCTGCTGGCGCTGGAAGAAATGTTTCGCGGCACGCTCACGGGCACGAGTGTGTGGCCGCGCGAAATCGCACGCCGCGCGCTGGCGCTGGACGCCGCTGCCGTGGTGCTGGCGCACAACCATCCAAGCGGCGATGTGCAGGCCAGCCGCATGGATGTGGACATCACGCGGCAGGTGAAAGAGGCGCTGGCGCTGCTGGAGGTGCACGTGCTGGACCACTTCATCGTCGCGCCCGGGCAGGCGCTTTCCATGTACGAAGCGGGGCTGATGCCATGAGCGGCGCGCACAGCTTCATCGGGCTGGACGCCCTCAAAGCCGCCCGCGCCGAATTGCTGCGCCGCCGCAGCGAGAAGGAAGCACGCGCCGCTGCCCTGCGCGCCGGGCAGGAAGCCGCCGCGCGCCGCGCAGCCGCGCAGCAGCGCCTGTGGCAGCGCGCAGTGCAAGGTGTGCGCCCGCTCAAAGTGCCTGCGCGCTATGTAAGCGCGCCGGGCGAGGTGCCTTTTTCCCTGGCTCCCCGTGCGCGGGCGGCAGAGGCGGCGGGTGCTGCGGCGCCTTCGGCGGCGTTTTCTGATGCCTTTGAAGCCGCGCCCGGCATTGAAGAAGCGCACGGCTGGCGGCGCGCCGGCATAGGCGCAGATGTGCTGCGGCGGCTGCGGCGCGGAGCCTGGAGGGTGCAGGCGCAGCTTGACCTGCACGGCCTGGGCGTGGATGACGCACGCGCCGCACTGGCGGAGTTTGTGCACCTGGCAGCGCAAGAGGGGCTGCGCTGCGTGCGCGTCATCCACGGCAAAGGCATTGGTTCGACGGGCGGGCGCAGCCCTCTCAAAACACTCGCCGCCCGCTGGCTGCAGCAGGCGCCGCAGGTGCGCGCCCTGGTGCAGGCGAACCCTGCTGCCGGCGGCAGCGGCGCGCTGCTGGTGCTGCTGGAGCGCCGCGCGCTTGAGGACGAGGATTGAGCACATACTGCTTTGGTATATGCGCAGCAGCCGGCATATCATGCGGGCAATGAGGTGTTTATATTGGCAGTATGTATAAACGTCTCACGGCAAAAGAGTGCAGTGATAGTGGGTATCTTCATGCTGCCGGCATAAAAAGCCGGCAATGAAAGTCATGGCGCATGGGTATCAGCACTATTTTCGGGTATGCTTGCCAAAAGGCTTTCCACCTCGAGCTGGAAAAGCCCTTTCCACAAAGTATCGGTGGCGCTTCAGAGGCGTTTTTCTATGGCTTCAATGTATTCACGCTGGGGCATGGGCACGCATTGTAGAAACCAAGCAAAAAAAACAGCCCGGCGGTGCTTGCGCGCGGGCTGCCTGAACTGTTTGGCGGCAGTTTTTATTGCGCCAGTTTTTCCAGGATTTTGGTGGCGTCGGGGCGCTGACCTTGGCGGGCAAAGTCAAGGGCAGTGAGTTTTTGCTCGTTAGCCAGTTTGGGGTCAGCGCCTTTTTGCAGCAGCAACTGCACGGCCTGGGTGCTGCCGTAGCGCGCAGCCATCATGAGCGGCGTGGTGCCGTTGGGCGAGCGCGCGTCGGGCTGCGCGCCTTTGTCCAGCAGCATATTCATAATGTCGATATTGCCGCTGGTGGCGGCGTAGTGCAGTGGTGTCCAGCCGCTTTTATTAATCGCGGCACCGCGCTCAATCAGTGTGCGGACGGCGTCCACCTGGCCTTTGAGGGCAGCCATCATGAGGGGACTTTCACCGACTTTGTTGAGGCGGTTGGCATCCAGATTCGGTGCCTTGAGCAACACGCCAGCGGCACGCGGCATCCCTTCCAGGAAGGCGATATGCAGGCCGGTGTTGCCTTTTTCATTCTGGATATTGGGGTCGGTGCCTTTTTGCAGCATTTCGGCGACGGCCAGGTCACTGTCGCGACGCACGGCACGGAAAAAGCTGACAGCATCGTCAGCTGCCCAGGCAGCGCCGCAGAGGGCAAAGGTGGCGACAAGAAAAAGGGGGGCAAGTTTCAGTTTCATGGTGCAGCTTTGGTGAATAAGGAATCAAAATTTTCCCAGGTGGCGCGGGCAATGCGCTCAATATCCACGCCGCGCAACTCGGCCACACGCTGTGCGGTGTGCGCGACGTAGGCTGGCTGGTTCAGGTGACCGCGATGCGGCACGGGGGCAAGATAAGGTGCGTCAGTTTCAACAAGCAGATAGTCTTCGGGAATATAGGCGGCGGCTTCGTGCACTTCGCGCGCATTTTTGAAGGTGACGATGCCGGAAATGGAAATATAAAAACCCATGTCCAGCGCAGCGCGCGCGACATCCAGCGTTTCGGTAAAGCAGTGGAAAACGCCACCAGCGCGCTCCGCTCCCTCTTCACGCAAGATGGCGAGGGTGTCGGCAGCGGCGGCACGGGTGTGAATGATGAGGGGCAGGCGCGCGGCGCGGGCAGCGCGAATGTGGCAGCGAAAACGCTGGCGCTGCCATTCCAGTTCGGCAACGCTGCGCCCGCCTTTGCGCTCGGCCATTTGGTAGTAGTCCAGCCCGGTCTCGCCGATGGCGATGACGCGCGGGTGCTGCGCGGCGTGCACGAGGGCGGCTTCATCAGCCTCGGCGCAGGCGCCGGGTTCATTTTCCGGGTGCACGCCAACGCTGGCCCACAGCTGCGGCTTGCCATGCGCGTGCCCTTCGGCCTGTGCAAGAGTGGCGGGAAACTCTTCCATCGTGGTGCAGACGGTGAGCGCGCGGGTGACGCGCGCAGCGTGCATGGCATCCAGCACCTGCGGCAGCTGCCCTGCAAGTTCGGGCATGACAAGGTGGCAGTGCGAGTCGGTAAACATGAGAGCAGCAAAAAAATACAGCCTCAAGCCGGTGCGCTTGAAGCTGTGTGTTTGTGCAGGGCGACAAGCAACGCGCTCAAACTCAAATGGTTTGCGTGGAGCGCGCTGAACCCAGGTGCGTGCCCAAAATCATTTCAATCTTCATTTTGAGCTGCTCCGCGCGCTCGCCTTTTGGGAAAGCGATGCCCACGCCCTGTGTGCGATTAATGGAGGAGCGCGCCGGGGTAATCCAGGCGACTTTGCCGGCAATGGGGTAACGCATGGTGTCGCCCGGCAAGGTAACGAGCACATACATTTCGTCGCCCAGTTTGTGCGGCTTGTTGGTGGGCACAAAAATACCGCCATTGGCAAAGGCGGAAATATACGCAGCGTAGAGCGCGCCTTTTTCTTTGATTTGCAGCTGCACTACGCTGCTGGTGGCACTGCGGGCGGCGGGAGCAGGCTGAACTGGAATTGACATTTTGTGTGTTTGGTGTGAGTTTTAGAGAACTAGGGGCGCGAGTTTAGGACTTGGCGCGCAGCACTGGCGAGGAATTCTGCCGTCAATGGCGCGTGAAATGGGTGCGCGGCGTGGCGCGCCAGTTGCGTGAGCTG
>ONTY01000097.1 GCA_900320815.1 uncultured Pseudomonadota bacterium | reverse complement strand
GTATTGTTTGGTCGCCGGCTTCATAAGCCGGCAATCAGACATAACCATTGGCAGTATGACTTGTGTTCATACTTGTGTTCATGCCTGCGGCGGCTGTGCAGCCCTCCTGTTTTTCCTGTCCTGCCTGATGGCCATCAATATCATTTTCCTGAACTCCCGCGAATAGGCAGCGCGTTTGGCCTTTGGCGAAGTGGCGCCGTCCAGGTCAGCAGGGTCGCCAAAGCTGTATGACACAATGCTTGTGCCCTGTGTGCTTTTGACGTGGCGATTGGCAATAGGTATGCCGCGCTGACGCACGCTGTATATGGTTTTGCTCGGTTTTTCATCGCCATAGAGGGTGCGCATTTCTTCGCTGGTAATGCTGCCATGCTTCAAAATGTGCTGTATCACGGCGCGCGGCTTTTTTGCCGTGACGGAGTTCAGGCGGTCAAGAAATTCCTGGGGGTAGTGCTGTGTTTCTGCGCTGCTCATGGTGCGTATTCCTTCTGAATCGTGAATCACTAGGGTATCACATGTTTGCCGGCACAAATTACCGGTAGTCAATTGCTTTTTAGTGGAGTATCACCCAGCCCAGGCAACCACAAACCATCAGGCAGCCGCACGCTGCGGGCGGCGCGCACGGCGCGGTGGCAGGCGCGCTCCACCGCCTCGGCAGCCATGAGGCAGAGCACGTTGAAATCCGCCTGCGGCGCTTCGCCCGCTTTGCCTGTGGCCAGCGCAAACAGCGTGTCGCCGTCGCTCATGGTGTGGATGGGCGCGATGGCGCGCGCCAGCCCGTCGTGCCCTGCGCTGGCAAGCCGCATGCAGCGCGTCTTGGGTAGCGCCGTATCCGTGGCAATCACGCCGATGGTGGTGTTGGTGCCGGACAGCCCGGGCAGCACTGCCTCGCCCGCCAGTGCAGCGGCGGCGGCGTCCAGCAGCTCGCGGCTGTCTGCCGCGCGGCGCGCACCGGCGATGGGGCGGCTGCCCTCGCGCACGTCGCCCAGCGCGTTGACGGCGTCGTCGAAGTGCTCGGCGGTGACGAACGTCGCCATGGGATAGGCGTACCATACCGCCCTGACCTCGTCCACGCTGGCGCCTGCGCCCGCGCCTACGCTGCCCTGCTCCACCGGGGCGCTGCTGGCGGCTTCGCACGCGGCAAAGCCGGCGTCAGCATCGGGCCGGATGCGCGCGTCGCCCACAGGCAAATCAAACAGCACGGCAGCCGGCACGATGGGCACCAGGCTGCCCGGCGCCGTGCCCGTGGTCAGGCCGATGCCGCGCCCCTCCAGCCAGCGCATCACGCCGCTGGCGGCGTCCAGCCCCCACGCGCTGCCGCCCGCAAGCAGCACGGCGTGCACGGTTTCCACCAGGTTGCCGGGGGCGAGCAAGTCCGTCTCGCGCGTGCCGGGCGCGGCGCCGCGCACATCCACGCCGCCCGTGGCGCCCGCGCGCGCCAGCACCACGCTGCAGCCCGTCGGACGGCGCGCGTCGGTGCAATGCCCCACTTCAATGCCGCGCACGGCGGTGATGGTGTCGTTGGTCATGCTTGTTTCATTCGTCATCCAGCTCTGCCTCCATCTTACGGAATCCAATTTCTGCATTCCGCTCCTGTACTGCCTTGCGCTGCTCAATCGCCTGGAACAGAGCTTCTGCCTTCTGTTTTGCTGCCTTCTTTTGTTCTTCACTCATCGCAGGCAATTCAACACCTGGATACTCATCCACATAACTCGGTCCACCAACATCATCGTCATAAGGAGAACCGTCTTCGGTAATCGCAAAGGAGCGCTCTGCTGTCAGATCCACGCCCAGCATTTGTGCAAGATAAAAAAACATCCAGCACTCATCCGCCGCATCATTTTCATCAATCCACGTGCGCATTGCATCGATATTTCCATGCTCTGCTGCTTTTTTCAGGAATTGGCTTCTGGATTGCTGTAGTTCAAATTCATCGGCAAGGCTGCTCATGTAATCCCAGTCAATCGCGCCGTCAGCGTCAGAGCGCCCACAAAGCCTGAGCGCCTCTTCCAAGTGCCATGCCACCTTCTGCTTCCAAGCCGGCACTTGACGTTTGCGCTCCATATAGGAAACATAGTTGTCTGCCCATTCTTTTTCCAATTGCTCTGACAAGAAAATTTCATCCTCTGAAAGGAAGTCGCACTCGGCATCCCAATCCATGCTCCAAGGCAGCAATTGGGAAACTTTTATCGCTACTGCTGCTCTATTTTTCAGCACGCTAAAAACCAGCGGCGGCACCTTATCTGCAATATCTACGCTGTAGCTGATTTTTTGGCAGCGCTGCCGCACAAGATTCATGCGCTGCGCTTCTTCTCGGAAGCGCCCATGAAAACTATCGCAGTTGTCGAGCATAACGGCATCCGAAGAAAATGCCGCCCAAGACTTATATCCGAATGCTGAGGCCAAAAGTTCGTAGATGTGAGCCTGTTTGAACTGGACGCCCAATTCAGTTTGGAGGCACTGCCGCACCTCATACGTCAACTCTTTCAATGTCATAATGTGACTTTCCTGATAATTTCGCCGTATACTGGAAAAGAAAGCACACGTTTAATCTTCCCCTTGCGGCGAAGCTCAAGAAAAGCCAGTCAAAAAAAGAAAAGAACTGACGAAGGCAAAAAGAAGTGACCTGTTTTTACTCGTGTGCAAGTAGGGCGGGTGCCTGCACGCAATTGTAGCGCAGCGCCGCTTTGCTGTTGCCTATTGCACTGTTTCTACTGCAGCACTCCCCCCGCCATCCGTGTCCTTCTGCTCCGGCACACCCTTGTTTGCCAGCGCGTCGGCGCGTTCGTTGCCTGCGTCGCCGGCGTGCCCCTTGACCCAGTGCCAGGTGATGCGGTGCCCTCCGCCACCCGCGAGGCGGTCAAGCTGCTGCCAGAGTTCCAGGTTTTTCACGGGTTTGCCGCCTGCGGTGCGCCAGCCTTTGCGCCGCCAGCCCTCTATCCACGCGGTGATGCCCTGGCGCACGTACTGGCTGTCGGTGTAGATGGCCACGTCGCAGGGGCGTTTGAGCGCTTCCAGCGCGCGGATGACGGCGGTCAGCTCCATGCGGTTGTTGGTGGTGCGCGCCTCGCCGCCGCACAGTTCTTTTTCATGACGCCCCGAGAGCAGTAGCGCGCCCCAGCCGCCGGGGCCGGGGTTGCCCTTGCAGGCGCCGTCGGTGTAGATGGTGACGGAAGTCAGCGTTTCGCTAGTCATGGGAGGCTTTCTGCGGCGCGTTGCCGCTGATGGCGGAGGAGGGGGCAGCGGCGCTGCCAAAAGCGGGCACGGGGCGGCGCCAGGCGGCAGGCAGCTGCCGCATGCCGTAGACGCGCCGCGTGGCAAGGATGAAATACACGGCGCCAAAGGCGGGAGCGCAATGGCTGCCAAGGGCGTCCAGCCAGGCAAAGCGTGCCAGCGTGCCCTCGCGGCGCAGTGCAGGCAGCCAGCAGCCAAGGTGCAGCGCATCCACTTCAAAGCCCAGCAGCTGCAGCCATTCACGCAGCCGCCAGTGGGCAATGAGTGCGGCATCCGGCGCCAGCCAGGGCGCAGAGTGCAGGCCGCAGCGTCGCCACAGGCGCGCACGCGCATGGCGCCAGCCCCAGAAGCTGAAAGGGTTGATGCCAGTAATGGCCACTTTGCCTTCGGGCGCCAGAGTGCGCTGCACTTCACGCAGCGCGGCGTGGGCGTCGCCACACAGCTCCAGGGTGTGCGGCAGGGCGATGAGGTCCAGGCTGCCAGCGGCAAAGGGCAGCGCCTGCGGCGCCGCCAGCAGCGCCAGACGCGAGGGCGGCGCAACGCCGGCGCTGGCAGCATCAGGCAGCGCCAGCCAGCGATGCCGCGCGGGGCTGGCCGCCAGCGCGTCAATGGCGGGCAAGCCAAGCTGCAGCGCGTGGTAGCCAAAGGCGCCTGCAAGGTGGCGCGCAAAGCATGTGCGCTCAAATGCCAGCAGCCGCTGCCCTGGGGCGCTGGCCAGCCAGTCGTGCGGGGCGTCGGCGTTCACGGCAGTCATGCTGGGATGCTCTTCCTTCGGGGAATGGGACATTCATCTCTTTAAAAAAGAAAAGGCAAGTGTGCCGCTTTGGCAAGCCGCACATGCGGCGCAATGGCGGGCTGGAATGCACGGTCGCTGTCCTCCCACTCCTGCGACAAGGCACAAACCGGCACAAAATGCAAGAAGTCAGTGCTGCAGCATGGTTTTTGTCGCAGCGCAGCAATCGGCTTCCTATAATCCACGCCCTCCATGAACCTGCTCCCTCTGCCCGCCCTCTCGGATAACTATATCTGGCTGTTGCATGATGGCAACAATGCCTTGGTTATCGACCCCGGTGACGCTGCCCCGGTGCTGCACGCACTGGCGCACCTTGGGCTGCGCGCGGCTGGCATTTTCATCACGCACCACCACGCCGACCACTGCGGCGGCGTGCCTGCATTGCACCGCGCCACCGGTGCCGCCGTCTACGCCCCCGCCGCCGAGCGCCTGCCACTGCAAGAGCTGCCGGTGCAGTCGGTGCACGACGGCGATGCCTTTGAGGCGCTGGGGCTGCGCTGGCGCGCTCTGGCCGTGCCTGGGCACACCGCCGGGCACGTGGCGTACTTCACCGACGAGGTTCAAGGCGCACCGCTGCTGTTTTGCGGCGACGCGCTGTTTTCCGGCGGCTGCGGGCGCATCTTTGAAGGCACGCCCGCGCAGATGCTCGCCTCACTCGATGCGCTTGCCGCCCTGCCTGCGGCCACGCGCGTGTGCGCGGCGCATGAATACACGCTGGCGAACCTGCGCTTTGCCCGCCTCGTGGAGCCGGACAACGCAGCGCTGGCGCAGCACCTGGTGCACTGCGAGCGGCTTCGCGCCGCCGGCCAGCCCACGCTGCCCAGCACCATTGGGCAGGAGCTGGCCATCAACCCTTTTTTACGCAGCCGCACTGCCGCCGTTGTGCGCGCCGTGCAGGCGGCCAGCGGCTGCGGCGCCGATGAAGTGGCAGTTTTTGCCGCACTCAGAGAATGGAAAAACCGCACATGAAAAAACTGACTTGGCACACCACCACCGCACTGGCGCTTGCCGCCGGCATCTTGCTTGCGGGCTGCTCCACCGCGCCCACAGACAGCAGCGCGCAGCGCAGCGGCACGCCCGCAGTGCGCGGCTCCGGACTGCGCCCAGGCAGCGGCCGCGCCTCGCTCAAAGCTGGCAACGACATGTGGGCGCGCATCCGCCGCGGTTACGCCATCGCTGACTTGGACACCAGCCTCGTGCGCCAGCAGGAAAACTGGTACGCCAGCCGTCCGGACTACCTGCAGCGCATGGCCGACCGCTCGCGCCGCTACCTCTTTCACATCGTCGAGGAAGTGGAGCGCCGCTCCATGCCCAGCGAACTGGCACTGCTGCCTTTTGTGGAATCGGCCTTCAACCCGCAGGCTGTGAGCAGCGCCAAAGCCGCCGGTCTGTGGCAATTCATGCTTGCCACCGGCGCTGACTACAAACTGCGCCGCACCCACCTGCAAGACGAGCGCCTTGACGTCATCAAATCCACCGATGCGGCGCTCAACTACCTGGAAAAGCTCCACACCATGTTTGGCGACTGGCACTTGGCACTGGCCGCCTACAACTGGGGTGAAGGCAACGTACAGCGCGCCATCGATCGCAACCGCGCCGCCGGCCTTGGCACCAGCTACCTTGACCTGAGCGCGCGCATGCCCGCCGAGACGCGCCACTACGTGCCCAAGCTGCAAGCGGTGAAAAACATCGTCACCAACCCGGCACGCTTTGGTGCGCGCATCCCAGCCATTGAAAACCACCCCTTCTTTGAGAGCATCACCATCACGCACGACATGGACGTGGACGTCGCCGCGCGCCTGGCCGGTGTGCGGCTGGAAGACTTCAAGGCGCTCAATCCCGCGCAGCGCAAACCCATCATCTTTGCTGCGGGCACCCCGCGCATCCTTTTGCCCTGGGGCAGCGGCGCCACCTTCCGCAAAAACCTCAGCCGCACCCCGCAGAGCGAACTCGCCACCTGGACCGCCTGGCTGGCTCCCGTCAACCTGCGCCCTGCCGAAATTGCCCAGCGTTTTGGCATGGACGAAGATGAACTGCGCGCCATCAACTCCATCCCACGCGGCATGCTCGTCAAAAGTGGCTCCACCGTGTTGGTGCGCCGCCATGCCAGCGCCGCTGGTGCCGCCAGCGGCAGCATCGTCAACAACGCGCGCCTCGCGTGGGTGCCCGAAGTGGTGCTGCGCCGCATCAGCATCCGCGCCCGCAAGGGCGACACCATGGAGCGCATCGCCGCACGCCACGACCTGCCGCTGGCCACCGTGCAACGCTGGAACGGCGGCAAGAAATCGCTGCGCGCCGGCCAGGCTGTCACCATGTATCTGCCAGAACACACCGCCGCTGCCGTGCGCAGCGCAGAAGCCGCACACGCCGCCGCCCAGGCTGCAGCAGCCAAAGCCAGTGCCCGTGCCAGCGCCAAAACCGCTCGCGCCAAAGACAATAAAAGAGCACTCAAAACCGCCAAAGCTGGCGCCAAACTCGGCAGCAAAGGCACCATCAAACTCGCCAAAGCCGAGGCAAAAGCCGCCAAGGCAGACAACAGCAAGCGCACCGCCGCCGCCAAAGCGCCTGCCAAGAGCGCCAAAGACAACAAAACCGCCAAAACCAGCAAAGCGGCCAGCAAAACCGCCAGCGTCAAACCCGCCAAGGCAGACGCCAAGCGCGGCAGCTCCAAACCCGTGCGCAAATCAGCCGCTGCGGGCAACGTCAAAGTTGCCACCCGCCGCTAAAAGCGCGCGCACTCCCCCCGCTGTCAGCCCCTGCTGCCGCCGCGCCGCAGGGGCTTTTTTCTGCCGCCCTGCCCTGCCAGCACCTCTTTGTTGCATTCAATCCACACCCAGATGCTGCTCTGCACAAACGCCCAAACCCCAAACTTGACGAGGATTTTCCCCTGCCTTCCAGCGCGCCTTGATGCACGTTCACCGCACGCTCTATCCCAATGAAAAAACTAGGTTTTTTATGCACCGCAGCATCGCTGCCTTGCCTCCCTCGCGCCCCTTTTTGAGCCATGCCCGCTGCGCCCCCAAAGCCCTGCTCCACGCCCCACTGCGGCACACCACGCCCAGTTTTTTCTTGTGCAGTGCACAAAACGTTCCTAGAATCCGCCCCAACGCACACGCCCGCTGCTGATGAAACAGTGGGCGTTTCCACAAGGCTGGCGCGTTATTGCAATGCAGCATGGCTGCCGCGCCGCCGCACGAACAAACATTAGGAGACTGCAATGACGACATCCACCCTCACCACTGTGGCGAATGGCTGCAAGACCTTTGCCGCTGACGTTGGCGAAGGCTTTTTCAAAATGACGCACAACGGCCTGGCTCTGCTGGGCATGGCCGTCGTCCTGAGCGGCGCCACCCTTGCTGCCGCGCCTGAGCTGCGCCACGCCGGCGAAGCGCAGCTTGCCCAGTGGCTTGCCGCACGCCACAGCACCACCACTGAAAGCACTGCTGCGGCAGAACAAGCCACAACCACTCCCACCACTGTTGCCGTTGCTGCCCCCGCGCCAGAGACTGCCGCCATCGATCGCGCCACTGCCGCCGACCCCAAAGCCCTCACCGCCGAGCAGCGCCGCCTGACGCAGTGGATCAGCCGCAAATATCACGTCGCCCCCGAACCCGTTGCCGCCCTCGTGGCCGAAGCCTACAAACTTGGCAGCGAACAAAAAATTGACCCCAAACTACTGCTCGCCGTCATGGCCATTGAATCCAGCTTCAACCCCTTCGCCCAAAGCGCCGTCGGCGCCCAGGGGTTGATGCAGGTGATGACGCACATCCACTCTGACAAATACAAACACTTTGGTGGCAGCTACGCCGCGTTTGACCCGCGCTCCAACCTGCGCGTGGGCGCCCAAATCTTGCGCGACTACATGCGCCGCACCGGCTCGGTGGAAGGTGCGCTCAAGTGGTACGTGGGCGCCGCCAACATGGCCAGCGACGGCGGCTATGCGCGCAAAGTCTTGGCCGAGCACGAACGCCTCTCGCAAGCTGCGCGCGGCGGCAAGGGCAGCGCCACCGTTGCTGCTGCCCCCAGCAGCAAAAGCAGCGCCAAGCTCTCCTGAGCTGCTGAGCTTTTTTCCCTCTACGCACACCAGCGCCTGCCCCGCCCTGCCGGGTGCAGGCGTTTTTTATTGCCAGAGTATCAGCCACATGCCCGCATAAAATACGGGCAATAAAATGTAATAGAAGGAAGTATCAGACTATTCCTGCTGCCTGCATATCGG
>ONTY01000043.1 GCA_900320815.1 uncultured Pseudomonadota bacterium | reverse complement strand
ATGGCGGCGAAGAACTGGAAGCGCCCAGCAGCACACAAGCAGCAGCACCCGCCGCCGCAACGCCCAGCGCAGCTGCACCCGCCCCAGCGCCAAAATTGTCGCTGGAAAAGAAGCTGGAAAAATCGGCACCCAAACTCGTTTCCCTGGCCAAGCCCATTACCATTGAATTGCAAAAGCGTGGTTTGCTGGATTGTGTCGCCAGGGTGGCGCTGGTGCTGGATATTTCCGGTTCCATGAGAGGGCGCTTTGCCAATGGTACGGTGCAAGAAATTGTCAATAAAATCCTGCCGCTGGCGGTGCAGTTTGATGACGATGGCGAGCTTGATTTCTGGTATTACGGCACGCGAGCAAAAAGGATGCCGTCTGTAAATATGGGAAATTATCAGCGTGCTGTGCCTGCGGACTGGGAGCAACTGATGCGCGAACTCGGGTACGGCAACAATGAACCGGCAGTGATGCGGGAAGTCGTGGATGAATACCGCACCAGCCGCCTGCCAGCGTATGTTGTGTTTGTAACGGACGGTGGTGTGTCCAGCGAACGCGGAATTCAGAAAATCCTCATTGAAGCCTCGCGTATGCCGATTTTCTGGCAGTTTGTCGGTGTCGGCGGCAGTGGCTACGGCGTGCTCGAACGCCTGGACAGCATGAGCGGGCGCTATGTGGATAACGCCAATTTCTTTGCACTGGACGATTTTCGAAGTGTCTCGAATAGTAAATTGTATGGCCGCTTGCTCAATGAGTTTCCACAATGGTTGCGGGAAATCGGGCAAAAAGGAATATTGAGCGGTATTTCAGTGCCTGCAGCACCGCAACCCACCAGCAGCGGCATTTCTCGCTGGCTGGGTGGCTTGAGGCGCGGACGCTAAAACCAGCGCCGGGCAGAAAAAAATCAGGGAGAGATGTGCTGCTGTGCATATTTTGATTTTTACCGATTTGGACGATACGCTGTTCCAAAGTGCGCGCCGCGCGCCGCCACAGACGGATTGGCAGCCGCTGGCATTCCTCAAAGGCGGCGAACCGATTTGCTGGGGCAGTCCGAAGCAGTTGGCGTTTATGCAGTGGCTGCGCGCTGGTGGCGCGCAGCTTGTACCGGTGACGGCGCGCAATCTGGATGCGTTTTCACGGGTGACGATTGATAGGGATGGATTGGCAGTCATTGATTTTGGTGCCGTGATTTTGGAAGCAGACGGGCAGCCGGATGAAACCTGGTTGGCTCAATCCAAAGAAAAGGCGCATGCATCGGCGCCAGCTTTGCAGCAATGGCTGGATTTTTTGCAGTGGGTAAATGCGGCGATGAATGCTGATGTTTCTGCACGACTTGTGGGTGATTTTGGTGCACTGTTTTATGTGGCGGCAAAATCTGCCACGCATCGCACTGATTGGGTGCAGACACTCGCAGTACACTGCCGCGAAGCGTTACGTGCTGGCGCTTTGCCGCCAATGGTGCTGCACTGTAATGGTAATAATCTGGCGCTGCTGCCACCTTGGCTGGATAAAAGCCATGCGGTGCGATATATTTTGGCGCGTTGTAAAAACGAATGCGGGGAGGAAGAAAAGGTGCTGTCCATTGGTTTGGGCGATTCATTGACCGACGTGCCGTTTTTGCGCACCTGTGATTGGCGCATGATGCCAGGCGGCAGCCAGATTGATGCGGCGCTGGTGCGTGTGGTGGAAAGGGGAGAGGGGTGTGATGAATAGGCCGGCATTTCACGGTTCGTACCGCGCGCAGGATGTGGAGTTTTTGCTCAAACCGCTGGGACGCGGAGATCTGAATATGCCCGCAAATGTTGAGGAAAAGGAGGCACTGATTCAAAGCGGGCAGCGCCATTACAGCGAAATGCTGACACCGGAGAGTTTGCCTTCGGAGGCATATTGCCGCTTGTTTTTTGCCGCGCTGGCGCGCAATGGTGCGCGCATGGCTGCCGGTTGTCTGACGCTGGCGCAGCATATTGCCGCAAATGTGTCCAAGCCGGTGTTGCTGTCGCTGGCGCGGGCGGGTACGCCGGTGGGGGTGATTGTGGCGCATATTTTGCGCTGGCTCACAGGGCAGGCGGTGCCACATTATTCTCTTTCTATCATTCGCGACCGGGGCATTGACGCGAATGCGTTGGATGCGGTACTGGCACGCGGTGCGGCGCCGCAGTCCCTGGTGTTTATCGATGGCTGGACGGGCAAGGGCGTGATTGCCGATGAATTGCAGGCGGCGCTGGCAGCGTATAACGAGCGCAGGGGTGCGCAGATTGCGCCGCGATTGTGGGTGTTGGCAGATTTGGCGGGTAAGGCGTATTGTGCGGCGTCGAGAGAGGATTATTTGATGCCATCGGCGATTTTGAATGCTACAGTGTCGGGGTTGGTGAGCCGCAGCGTGCTGAATGCTGCCATTGGTGCAGATGATTTTCACGGTTGCCTGTTTTATGGGGATGATGCGGCATTTGTGGCATGCGATGTGTCGGTGTGGTTTGTGGACGATTTATTGCAGCGCGTGCGTGCGCTGCTGCAAAAGCCGCAGAATAATGTTCCGCTATACTTTGGGAATGAGGGGCAGCAGCAGCGGTGCGCTGATTTTTTGGCAGCTGAAATGGCGCGCTATGGTGTCGCAGACCGCAATCTCATCAAACCCGGTATTGGCGAGGCAACGCGCGTGTTGCTGCGCCGCTTGCCGCAGCGTGTCGTGGTAAAAAGTCAGCAGCATGCCGATGTGCAACATTTGCTGGCGTTGGCGCGGGAGAAAGGTGTGCCAGTAGAGGCGCGTCCTGATTTGCCGCTGGTGCAGGCGCTGGCAATTATCAAGGGGAATACGTAATGATTGAAAAACCATTGCTGGGCGCGTCGCTGTACGTGCCGGCGACGCACCCGGATGTGGGAGCGATTGCGGCGGGAGAAAAGCTGGCAGCGCTGCAGTCCATTATTTTTTGCCTGGAAGATGCGGTGAGTGATGCCGAGTTTCCTCGCGCGTTTGAAAATATGCGTGCTGCGCTGCGCCGATTGCGACGGCGGGAGGGATTTTGGCGTTTTGTGCGCGTGCGTCACCCGGAAAATATGGCGATGGTGTTGCGACTAGAAGGCGTCGAGGCGCTGGATGGTTTTGTGTTGCCGAAGGCGACGCAGCGCAATATGGATGATTATATGCGCCTGCTGCCGGCGGATATGCCTTATTGGGTGATGCCGACGCTGGAAACGCGCGAGGTGTTTCAGGATGTAGCGATGCACGCTTTTGCCGCATATTTGGAGGGCGCGCCGTGGCGCCAGCGCATTGCTTGCCTGCGCATTGGCGGCAATGATTTGCTGGCGCTGCTGCATATGCGTCGCCCGCGTGGCAGAACGGCGTATGAAACGCCGCTGGGCAGTGTGATTGCACGGCTGGCCGGTGCGTTTATTCCGGCGGGTTTTGCGCTGTCAGCGCCGGTGTTTGAGCATTTGGAGGATGTGCAGACGTTGCGCCGTGAGGTGCAGGCAGATTTGGCGCATGGGCTGTCCGGCAAAAGTGCGGTGCATCCGCAGCAGGTCGCGCATATTGAGCGCCTGTATCGCGTGCCGCACGCTGATATTGAAGCGGCGCAGCGCATCGTGTGCGCCGATGCGCCGGGTGTGTTTGCGCTGCACCGCTCAATGTGCGAGCCGGCAACGCACCGCGCTTGGGCGGTGACGGTGCTGGCAGCAGCGCGGCGCTTTGGCTGTGTGGAGCCACATGGCACCCAGCATGAGTAGTATACGGAGAATACCGGCATATTCTGCGGGTATTACGTTGCGAATGTGCGGAGTATGTGAAGTGTGATGGGGCGCAATGTTCCCCAACGCAGTCATGCTATTTCGAGTGATGTGTGGGTATAGATATGTTTGCCCGCATGTTCTGCGGGCAATAATATATTTCACTGTGGGGTATTTGTATATTTTTGGCCTGACGCCTGCTGTGCGGCTTTTCTAGTCAAATGCCTGGCGCCCGTTTTTCAGGCGGCGCACGATGCTTGACACGTCAGCAGGGGTGGTTTTGTTCGGGCACATGCCGTTGCCAGCCAGCCAGTGCGCGTGCGGGGAGCGGGCGTCGCGCATCGCCTGCCAGTCGCTGCTGCCCGCAGGCACCCAGGGCTGTCCGGGCGTCTGGCGGGCATAGGTGCGCCATTCGCCGCTGGCGCAGCGGATGCCTTCGTAGCTGGCACTGACGCTGGAGATGCCGCGCGCCACAGCGACATAGCGCACGACGCCGCTTTTCTTGTCCAGCGTGATGGTGGCGGGGTCGACGCCCACGCGCACGCTGCGCCCGGGCAGTTCCACTTCAATGAGATTGGCTGCGCTCCAGGCGGGTGCAGGTGGCACGTCGCCTTCGCGCCAGTCTGGCCGCTCTTCGTCATCAGCCCAGTCGGCAGCGGCAACGGGCAAGGAGAGCAGCGCCGCCACCACTACGGCAGCAGCGGTGCATACGACGGCAGCGGGGAGGCGCCTCATTTGCTGCCTCCGTGCGTCGGGTGCAGCGGCATGGGGGCGCTTTCAAAGGTGGAGTCCGGCGGCAGCGAACCAGCGGCGACGCGGGCACGCTCACGCGCCTGGATGGAATGGTGGCGATGCGGCCAGCGTCCACGCGCAGGGCGCGGCAGGTAGCGCGCCAGTTCGGTGAGGGCAGATTCGTAGACGCCGCGTTTGAATTCGATCACCACATCCAGCGGCACCCAGTAGTCGTTCCAGCGCCAGGCGTCAAACTCCGGATGGTTGGTGGCGCGCAGGTTCAGCAACCAGTCTTGTGCGAGCAGCTGCAACAGATACCAAATCTGCTTTTGCCCCCGATAGTGACCACGTGCATCGCGGCGCAGGAAGCGGTCGGGCACCTCATAGCGCAACCAGTCCCGCGTGCGTGCGACGATGCGCACGTGTTCGGGTTTCAGGCCAACTTCCTCATGCAGTTCGCGGTACATGGCCTGCTCGGGGGTTTCCCCCCGATCAATGCCTCCCTGCGGGAACTGCCAGGAATGGGTGCGGATGCGCTTGCCCCAAAAGACCTGATTTTTCTGGTTGAGCAAGATGATGCCGACGTTCGGGCGGTAGCCCTGATGGTCAAGCATAATCAAACCTCAAAATTCTGGACAAAAACTGCGCCGATTATGCACATGCGGCGCAGCCGGGAGGCGATGCCCCCTACGGCATCAGGCACACTCCCCCGCCCCCCGTCTTTTTCTCTCACCACGCAATGAAAGCATCGCAGTTTTTTATCTCTACGCTCAAGGAGGCGCCCGCCGACGCCGAAGTCATCAGTCACCAACTCATGCTGCGCGCCGGACTCATCAAAAAGCAAGGTTCCGGTATGTATACCTATATGCCTATGGGGCTGCGCGTGCTGCGCAAGGTGGAGACCATCCTGCGCGAAGAGATGGAGCGCGCCGGCGCCATCGAGTGCCGCATGCCCGTGGTGCAGGACGCGGCGCTGTGGCGCGAGACCGGGCGCTTTGACAAGATGGGGCCGGAGCTGCTGCGCATCAAAGACCGCCACGGGCACGACTTCGTCATCCAGCCTACAAGCGAAGAGGCCGTCACCGACATTGGCCGCCAGGAGTTCAAAAGCTACCGCCAGTTGCCCTGCACGCTGTATCAGATTCAGACCAAGTTCCGCGACGAGCGCCGCCCGCGCTTTGGCCTCATGCGCGCGCGCGAGTTCATCATGAAAGACGCCTACAGCTTTGACCGCGACGCCGCCGGCGCCAGCCGCAGCTATCAGGCGATGCGGCAGGCGTACCGCGCCGCGTTTGACCGCTTCGGGCTGCACTACCGCGTGGTGGCGGCGGATTCGGGCGCCATCGGGGGCGATTTGAGCGAGGAGTTCCACGTCATCGCCTCCACGGGCGAGGACGCGCTCGTCTACAGCGCCACAAGCGACTACGCCGCCAACATGGAAAAGGCTGAAAGCGCGCCGCCCACGGCCACGCGCCCCGCGCCCGCGCAGGAGATGGCGCTCACGCCCACACCTGGCAAGGCCACATGCGCGGATGTGGCGGAGTTCCTCGGCCTGCCGCTGCAGCGCACGCTCAAGTCCCTGGTGCTCGCCACCGATGAAAAGGATGATGAGGGCGAAGTGAAGTCCACGCGCATCTGGCTGCTGCTGCTGCGCGGCGACCACGACATGAACGAGGTGAAAGTGGGCAAGCTGCCCGGTCTCGCAGACTTCCGCTTTGCCAGCGAAGAGGAAATCATGGCGCACTTCGGCGCCGAACCCGGCTACCTCGGCCCTGTGGGGATGAAAAAGCCTGTCACCGTCGTCGCCGACCGCGAAGCCGCCGTGCTCGCCGACTGGGTGTGCGGCGCGAACAAAGCCGGCTACCACATGACGGGCGTGAACTGGGGGCGCGACGTGCCCGAGCCTGACATGGTGGCCGACATCCGCAACGTCGTCGCGGGCGACCCGGCGCCCGACGGCAGCGGGCCGCTGGCGATTGAGCGCGGCATTGAAATCGGCCACATCTTCTACCTCGGCACCAAGTACAGCGCTGCCATGAACGGCTGCTATCTGGACGAAAACGGCCAGCCGCAGCTCTTTGAGATGGGGTGCTACGGCATCGGCGTCTCGCGCCTGCCGGCGGCGGCCATCGAGCAGAACCACGACGCGCGCGGCATCATCTGGCCAGACGCCATCGCGCCCTTCACCCTCGTCATCTGCCCTGTCGGGATGGAGCGCAGCGATGCGGTGCAGGGCGCCGCGCTGGCGCTCTACGACGAACTGCGCGCCGCCGGCATTGACCTCATCCTTGATGACCGGGGGCTGCGCCCCGGCGTGATGTTTGCCGACTGGGAGCTGATTGGCGTGCCACACCGCATCACCATCGGCGAGCGCGGGCTGGCGGGCGGCGTGCTGGAATACCAGGGGCGGCGCGACGCCGAGGCCACGCGCGTGCCCACGGGCGAGATGCCTGCCTTTATCAAAGCGCGCCTTCGCGCCTGACCCGCCGCCGCGCACTCTTCATAACCATTTTTCCACCATGATTCTATTTTCTACCGAAACCGCTACCCCCATGCCGCGCCGCCGCTTTTGCGCTGCTGCCACCTTGCCTTTGCTCTCCGCTGCGCTGCCCCTGCGCGCCCACGCCGGCGGGCAGCTTGAAGAGCCACTGGCCGACTCTGTGCGCACGGCGCTGAGTTCCGCTATTGCCAACAGCGCCCCGCCTGTGCCCTTCTTCGCTGACACCACAGGTCGCATGGTGTATCTGCGCTGGCTCTCGACCATGAGCGAGCGGCTGCAAAAGCGCATCCAGAACCTCAACACGCGCGTGGAGTTTCTGCAAACCGTGTGGTACGAATCCAAGCGCGCCGGACTGGAAACCTCACTCGTGCTCGGGCTGATTCAGGTGGAAAGCGCGTTTCGCAAATACGCCATCTCCTCGGTAGGCGCGCGCGGTTATATGCAAATCATGCCGTTCTGGAGCCGCGTGATTGGCGACGGCGACCCGGGCAAGCTCTTTCACATGCAAACCAACCTGCGCTTTGGCTGCGTCATCCTGCGCCACTACCTCGAGCGCGAAGCGGGCAACATGTTCATGGCGCTGGGGCGCTACAACGGCTCGCGCGGGCGCTCCCCGTATCCCAACGCCGTCTTTGGCGCGCAACGCCACTGGCTGTTTGACGACACCGCCCCAGTCCTCGTTGCCGCAGCCACTCCTGCCGCATCTGATGCCGCACCAGCTGCGGCGCCAGAAGATGCAGCATCCGCCGCTCCCGAAAAAGTCTCCGCACCCGAAGCTGCTGCGCCAGAAACCGCGCTCGTCGCCGAGCAAAGCGAACAAGCTGAACAAGCCGCCGCCCCTGCTACGCCAGACGCACCAGCGGCAGCGGACGCGAGTGCATCTGCGCCGCCGCCTGCAGCGTCCGAAACCGCAGATCCTGCCGCTGGCGACACCGACAGCAGCGGCGCCTGAACTGCCCCTGCCTACAATCCAGCCCGGCTGCCCCCCTCACGGCATGCCGGGCTTGTTTTTTTCTCTTTCAAACATTTTCCCCACTGGCCGCAC
>ONTY01000238.1 GCA_900320815.1 uncultured Pseudomonadota bacterium | reverse complement strand
TACAGTAGATATAAGTATACATTTCAGGCATGAGCATCATCCGCACCGGAAATATCGCTGCGGCCCTTGCTGCTGCCATCGTCGCCGTATTTGCTGCATTGCTCCTTCCCCGCATGGAATGGGGCACATGCACGCGGGACGAGCTTGTTGGGCAGTGGCACTCGCCTGACAGCAACATGCGCCTGCACCTTGGCGCAGACGGAAAACACTCTATGGATTTCAAAAACCAGCACCAGCAATGGGTGCATGTTTCTGGCGCGTGGAAATTTTATATTGAAAGCGATGGCGGCGGGCGGCTTTTGCTAGACGGTTTTCCTGTGCGCGAGCGTTTTTATTTTGTGTGGGGGTCTGCGCCTGAAACACCGGCACGCACCGCTTTCGTGGCACCAGAAGTATGGCGCCGGCTGCTTTCCGGCGCCTGCATTATCTCTTTCAGTGACGATGAGGACATCTGGATGGAAAAAACGGGGAACGCGCCATGACCCAGGCAGGCGCCATGATGTTTGATATTCTCTCTGGCATCTTCATCGTTTTATTTGTTGCGCTGCCTTCCATCATTGTCGAGTGGCGCAATTATATGGGCGATGTTCCACCCCATTATCTTGCATTTTACCTGCTCTACTTCATACTGCCCTTCATCATCCTCTGCTGGCGCAACCGGTTTGACAACTGGAAAAAGTCGCTCGGCAGATTCATGCTCTCTATATTTTGTCTGTGGCTTTGCCATATCGCAGGCGTGTTCATTATATACTTCATAGACGTGGTCATTGTCGGCGGCGAGGCGCGCGAGAGGATGCTTGACTTTGGCAACGCGGGTATAGCGATTGCTGTGTTTGCTGGCTGGATATACGCTTCTTACTACTCACTGGCAGTTTGGATGCTGATTCGCCTGCCCCTTGCGCTCTGGCGGCTTGGGCGCGCGCTGGTTCAGGGAATCAGCATTTCCTGCACCAAAACACAAAACAACGACAGCACTGCCATATAAACGTACACAGGCTGCCACCCATCTGCTCCGCCTTCAATCAGATAGATGATGAACAGCGTGAGCATGGGCGCGACGGCAGGCACCCCTAGCAGGCGCAGCAGCACCCTTTTGCGCCACAGCACGACGCAGAGCCAGAACAAGCCGCTGGCAACGGCAAGAAACAGGAGGTGCAATGACAAGGCGTCCACTCCCTGTTCTCCCCTGCCTCACAGCCCGTTTGGGCTGTATTCCGGCAGCCTCGTTTTCAACCACGCGCGCACCTCGTCCGCACTGACGGCGGCGCTTTCTGTCCATTCGCAGGCGGCGCTGATGACATCGGGCGGCGGTGCGCCGGTTTTTGCCACGCGCAGTTTGGGGTGCGGCGTGGCGTCAGTGGTTTCGTCGTTGGCGAGCAGTTCTTCATAAAGTTTTTCGCCGGGGCGCAGGCCGGTGAACACAATGGGAATATCGGCCTCATTTTTTCCGGACAGGCGAATGAGCATGCGCGCCAAATCCTGTATGCGCACCGGCTCACCCATATCGAGCACGAATATCTGCCCGCTGCGCCCCATGAGCGAGGCCTGCAGCACGAGTTGCGTGGCCTCGGGAATGGTCATGAAGTAGCGCACCATCTCGGGGTGCGTGACGGTCACCGGGCCGCCGGCGGCAATCTGGCGCTCAAACAGCGGCACCACGGAGCCGCTGGAACCGAGCACGTTGCCAAAGCGCACAGAAACAAAGCTGGTGGCGAGGTGTTCAGCGGCCACGGCCTGCACGATTTGCTCCGCCAGCCGCTTGCTCGCGCCCATGACGCTGGTGGGGTTCACCGCCTTGTCGGTGGAAATCATCACAAAGCGCGCCGCGCCCGCCTCGCCCGCCGCGCGCGCGGCGTTGAGCGTGCCCAGCGCGTTGGTGCGTATGGCTTCCAGCGCGTTCACGCCCTCCATCAGCGGCACATGCTTGTAGGCGGCGGCGTGCAGCACGGCGGCTGGCCGGTGCGCGGCGAAGATGGCGCGCAGGCGCTCCATTTCGCGCACGTTGGCGGTGTAGTAGTGCGCGCGAAGCTGCGGAAACTCGCGCCGCAGGCGCTGCTCCAGCCGGTAGATGGCGAACTCGGAAGCGTCCACGCACACCAGTTCAGCCACGCCCTGCCGCGCCACTTGGCGGCAGAGTTCTGAGCCAATGGAGCCGCCCGCACCCGTGACCAACGCCACCTGCCCGCCCAGCATGGCGGCCAGCCCCGCTTCATCCAGTTGCACAGGCGCGCGGCCAAGCAGGTCTTCCAGCCGCACGCGGCGCGGCGCGCTGCCGCCGCCATTGCCAGCGGAGAGCAGTTCATCGGCGCTGGGCAGCGTCAGCAGGGTGAGCGCCCCGCCCGCGCTGCCAGAGAGCACCTCGCGCCGCAGCGCGCTGCCGGGCGCGCCCGCCAGCAGCAGCGTTGCCACATCGTGCGCCGCCGCCACCTCTGCCACGCGCGCCACACTGCCGAGCACGCGCACGCCCTGCACGCTGGCGCCGGTGTCGCTTTCATCAGGTGTGACGATGCCCACGGCGTGCCAGTCCGCCGCCCCGCGCAGCGCGTGCAGCGCCTGATCCGCATCCGCCAGCTCGCCCGCGATGAGGAGCGGGCGGGCAGTGAGCGGCGCGGCGTGCAGCCCCTCGGCCACGCTGCGCCACGCGCCACGCGCCAGCACCAGCACCAGCAGCGTGAGCACAAAGGCAATCAGCAACACAGAGCGCGGAAAGTCATCCACGCGCAGCCCCATGATGAGCGCCGTCTGCAGCAGCGCCCCCAGCGCCACGCCCGCCGCCAGCCGCCGCACATCCGCCAGCGACACAAAGCGCCACGGCAGGCGCGGCACGCGCGCGGCCAGCAGGCCAGCGGCCATGCAGCCCAGCGCCGCCGGCAGCGTCACAAACGCCTGCGCGCGCGCGTCTGCCGGCACGTCAAAGTTAAAGCGCAGCCAATACGCCGCCAGCCACGCCAGCGCCGCCAGTGGCACATCCAGCAGCCACGAGGCGCTGTGCACACTGCGCGCCAGCGCGCGTAGGGCGCGGCTGATGTTTTGGAAAAAATGATTTGCTGCCATCACACCATTATTGCTGCGCGAATACACATTCCTTCGCCCTGCTGCACCAGGGCGCCAGTCTTGATAAACGCCAGCTTGCCCAGCAATTCGGCGTTGACCTGAGAGCCTGTTTATACTCTTTTGAGTAAAACAGAAAGAAAAGCCAGACAAACAAACTGCAAGCTGGTATGCAA
>ONTY01000099.1 GCA_900320815.1 uncultured Pseudomonadota bacterium | reverse complement strand
GCTGCTGGAGTTTGAGTTTTTCATCAAGCAAAACATCCACCGCGCGGTGCCAGAAAATATCCCGCCGCGCCACACGCTTGAAACCCTTGGTCAGCTCGTGCGGCTGCTGGCGCAGCTTGGGTATTGAGAAATGCGGCGCCGCGTGCCAGAATACGCAGCTGTTTTTTCGCCTCATTCACAACAGTTTATTTCCATGCCCCAAGTGCGGTTTTTGCGAGTTTTACGATTTTTGTCCGGCATTTTCCTGATGGCCATGCTGGCTGGCGGCGCATACGCGCAGCCGCTGGGTGCCTCTGAAACAGTGCTCACCGATCAGGTGCGCGCCACCCTGCTGGCGTATGCGCCGCAAGGTGTGCTGCCCGCCGCAGAGAGCGCGGCGCCGCCACCAGTGTGGCTGGGGCTGCGGCTGGAGCACGCCCCTGGCTGGCACACGTATTGGCACAATCCTGGCGATACTGGTATGCCAACTGAAATGCAGTGGCTGCTGCCGGCTGGCGTGCACGCGGGGGAAATTCACTGGCCCGTGCCGCGCATCTTCCGCGTGGGCGAGATGGTGAACTTTGGCTACGCGGGCGATGTGCTGCTGCCCGTGCCGCTGGAAGTGGCGGCCACCTACCCGCCAGAGGCCACGGAAATACTCGTGCGGCTGCACGCGCAGTGGCTGGCGTGCCGCCAGGAGTGCCTGCCGCAAGAGGGCGTATTTGCGCTGCGCCTGCCGCTGCATGGCTCCACCGCCGCTGCAGCCGATGCGTTTGAAGCGGCGCTGGCCGCACGCCCGCTGGCGCTGGGCAGCGCAGCCGGCACCAGCGCCACGCCGTCCGCAGACGGCACGCGGCTGGCGCTGCGTATCGCTGGCCTGCCCACCGAAGTGCACGGTACAACGCTCACCCTGCTGCCCGAAGATGAAGGCGTGCTGGCCAATGCGCCTGAGGGCTTGCGCCAGAGCTGGTCAGGCAGCGTATGGCAGGCGGATGTGCCCCTCGCGCCAGAAGGCGACGCCATGCCCGGCACGCTGGCACTGGTGCTTGCCACGGCTGGCGAAGGCGAAAAAGCAAACCCGCGCAGCTGGCGTGTGCAGGTGCCCGTCGCAGGCAGCCCGGCAGGCACCGCAGCCAAGGCCGCCAGCAAACAGGCGCCCGCCCTGCCCCCCGCTTTGCAGGCCGCCATTGAGGCGGACAAAGCCGCGCACGCTGTCCCCGCCACGTCTGCGACCCCAGCAGCAGCGGCAGCTACATCCGCCCAAGTGCCCGCTGGCGCCTTTCGCGCCGCGCTGCTGGGTGCGCTGCTGGGCGGGATGATTTTGAATTTGATGCCTTGCGTCTTCCCCGTGCTCGCCATCAAGGTGATGGGCTTTGCGCAGCACGGCAGCGACGCGCGCGCGCAGCGCGCCGGCGGCCTGGCCTACACAGCGGGCGTGGTGCTCTCTTTCTTGCTGCTGGGGGCTTTGCTGCTGGCGCTGCGCGCCGCTGGCCAGCAGCTTGGCTGGGGTTTTCAGCTGCAGTCGCCCGCAGTGGTGGCGGCACTGGCGGCGCTGTTTGCGCTCATCGGGCTGAACCTGTCGGGTCTTTTTGAGGTGGGGCAATTCGTGCCCTCCTCGCTGGCGGCGGTGCGCGCCCGGCGCCCGTCGGTGGATGCCTTCCTCTCAGGTGTGCTGGCGGTGGCGGTGGCCTCGCCCTGCACCGCACCTTTCATGGGCGCCTCAATGGGGCTGGCGATTGGCCTGCCAGCCGTGCAGGCGCTGGGGCTGTTCGCCACGATTGGTTTTGGCATGGCGCTGCCGTATCTGCTCATCAGCTTCTGGCCGGCGCTGGCGCAGCGCATGCCGCGTCCGGGTGCGTGGATGGAGGTGTTCAAACACTTCATGGCGTTTCCCATGTACGGCACCGCTGTGTGGCTGCTGTGGGTGCTGGGGCAGCAGACGGGCATCAACGGCGCCGCTGCGCTGCTGGCGCTGCTTGTCGCCCTGGCGCTGCTGCTGTGGGCGCTGGGGCTGCAGGGGCGTGCGCGCCGCTGGCTTGCGCCGCTGGCGGGCGTGCTGCTGGCCGCGCTGCTGGTGGGCGTGGGGCCGCATGTGCTGCGCGTGTCAGCGGCGCCAGCCAATGCAGCAGCGCCGGCGGCGGCAGACCAAGGTGCACGTTGGCAGCCGTGGAGCGCCGCTGCGGTGCACGCGGCACTGGAGCGCGGACAGCCGGTGTTCGTGGACTTCACCGCCTCTTGGTGCGTGACCTGCCAATACAACAAGAAAACCACGCTGGCACGCGCCGATGTGCTGGCTGCGCTGGATGCCGCCGGCGTGCTGACGCTGCGCGCCGACTGGACGCGGCGCGATGCGGTCATCGGCGTCGAGTTGCAGCGCCTCGGGCGCGCCGGCGTGCCCACCTACGCGCTGCACGCCCCTGGCAAGCCAACGCTTGTGATGAGCGAAATCATCGGCGCCGACGAAATCAAAAAGGCATTGGAAAAACTATAACCTCATTGGTATATCATGTATTGCCGGCACAATATGCCGGCAATAAAATGTTTATCTATGTGGTATTTGATTTAAAGCGTCTTACCACGCGGGCGCAAGCTGGGCAAAGCCGGCAGGGGCGCTGGCGGCGTCGTCAAAGCTGACCAGCTCCCAGGCGTCTTCCTGGGCAAGCAGGGCGCGCAGCAGGCGGTTGTTGAGGGCGTGACCAGAGCGAAATGCGGTATAGGCCGCCAGCATGGGGTGGCCGATGCAGTAGAGGTCGCCGATGGCGTCGAGCATTTTGTGGCGCGCGAACTCTTCGGCGTAGCGCAGGCCGCCTTCGTTGAGCACGCGTGTCTCGTCCATGACGATGGCGTTGTCCAGCCCACCGCCCAGTGCCAGGCCGTGGGCGCGCAGCGCCTCCACATCGCGGCTGAACGCAAAGGTGCGCGCGCGGGCAATGTCGCGCACGTAGCGGCCTGACCCCATATCAAAGTCCACGCGCTGGCCAGTGGCGTCCACCGCTGGGTGGTGAAAGTCAATCTCAAAGCTCAGGGTGAAGCCGTGATGCGGCGCCAGCCGCGCCCATTTGAGTTCGCTGCCCGCGCCTTCACGCACTTCCACCGGGCGCAGCACGCGCACAAAGCGGCGCGGGGCGTCTTGCACTTCAATGCCAGCGCTTTGCAGCAGGTAGACAAAAGACGATGCGGAGCCGTCAAGGACGGGGACTTCTTCGGCGGTGATGTCTACATAGAGGTTGTCCAGCCCCAAGCCACAGCAGGCGCTCATCAGGTGCTCGATGGTGCGCACGCGTGCCTCGCCGGCGGAGATGGTGGTCGCAAGCTGCGTGTCGGTGACGGTGTGGGCGGCGACTTTGATGGGGGCAGCGCCCGGCAGGTCTGTGCGGCGAAAGACGATGCCGGTGTCCGGCGGCGCATGGCGCAAGGTGAGCTCAACGCGTGCGCCGCTGTGCAAGCCGACGCCAGTGGCGCGGGAGGGGGCGCGAAGGGTGCGCTGGGCAAGCGGTGTGGCAGCAGCGGACATGGCAGCGATGTCTCCTGTAGAAAAAAAGGGGCTGATGATGGCTTGTATGCAAAAACGCCGCCCATATGGGGCGGCGTGTGTTGAAAGGGCTGCGGAGTGATTTATGCAGCGCACTGGGTGCTGCTGCCCAGGCGCTTAGTCCGCCTGCTTGCGCAAAAACGAGGGGATGTCTGCGTCATCTCCCACGATGGGAAACGCGCCCATGCCGCCGCCCGCTTGCGACGCGGCGCTGCGCCCCACACGCCCGCTTTGCCACACCTGCGGTGCGTTGCCGTCGCCAAAGCGCGATGCACCAAGAAATGGGCGCGGGTCGTCGGTGCCGGTGCGCTGTAGGCTGCCCTGCACCACAGACATGGTGGGCGTCTGGCGCTGCGCGCCCGGTCGCGGCAGGCCGGTGGCGATGATGGTCACGCGGATTTCGTCGCCCATGTCTTCGTCGTAGGAGGCGCCGAAGATGATGGTGGCCTCATCCTTGGAGGCGTAGGCGGTGGCGGTTCTCATGGCCTCGCGCGTTTCATTGAGCTTGAGTGTGCTTTTGCTGGCCGTCACCAGCACCAGCACGCCTTTGGCGCCAGAGAGGTCCGAGCCTTCCAGCAGCGGGCTGGCGGCGGCTTGTTCGGCGGCGATGCGCGCGCGATCCGGACCTTTGGCAGTGGCGGTGCCCATCATGGCTTTGCCGGGCATTTGCATGATGGTGCGCACGTCGGCAAAGTCCACATTCACCAAGCCGTAGCCGTTGATGACTTCGCTGATGCCGCCGACGGCGTAGCGCAGCACGTTGTTGGCTTGAGCGAAGGCTTCGTCAAAAGAGACGTCTTCGTCGTTGGTTTCGTGTAGCTTGTCGTTGAGCACGACGAGCGATTGGTCCACATTCGCTTCCAACTCTGCCAGCCCTGCTTCCGCACACCTCATGCGCTGCGGCCCCTCCCAGTCAAAAGGCTTGGTGACGACGGCCACCGTGAGGATGCCCATCTCTTTGGCAATGCGCGCAACCACGGGCGCTGCGCCCGTGCCTGTGCCCCCGCCCATGCCAGCGGTGATGAACACCATATTCGCGCCCTGCAGGGCTTGGCGAATTTCGTCAGCGGCACTTTCTGCGGCTTCCTGCCCCCTTTCAGGTTTGGCGCCTGCGCCCAGGCCGTCGAAGCCAAGCTGGATGGTGGTGCCCGCTTGCGTGCGCACCAGCGTTTGCGCGTCGGTGTTGGCGCAGATGAAGTCCACGCCCTGCACCTGGCTGTCAATCATGTGGTTGACAGCGTTGCCGCCCCCGCCTCCCACGCCAATCACTTTGATTTGTGTGGTGCCGCCCATCGCAGGGCTCGGTTCAATCATGTCAACGTTCATTTCGCTCATTTTTGAGTTTCTCCTTGTGTGCCCTGTTGCTTGTGACCGCAGCGGGGCGCTGCTGCGGTCTGTGGTTGAAAAATGAAAAATAAAAAAGCAAGCCGTGCGCGGCGGCTGACTGAAAAACTGCTCTCATGGAAAAAAGGGGGAGCGAGGATATGGTGTGCAGGCATGGCTGGCGGGGGGCTTACGTCAAAAATTACCGACAAAAAAATCGCGCACTCGCCCCCAAAAGGCGGCGGCGGCGGCGGCACGCGGCGGCGCACTGCGTTCGTGCAGGCGCTCTTGGCGTGCGTCTTCCATCAGCCCCATCGCAGTGGCGGCGTACGGCTGCGCCACCATCTCCGAGAGGCTGCAGTTGTAGTGCGGTGCGCCTCGGCGCACACGCATCAGAAAGATGTCTTCGGCCAGCTCCGCCATGCCTTCCATAAGGGCAGCACCACCGGTGAGCACAACGCCACCAGTGAGATCGGCTTCTAAGCCGCTGTCGCGGATTTCGCCTTGCACGAGAGTGAAGATGTCTTCCACGCGCGCTTCAATGATGCTGGCCAGCGTCTGGCGGTCGAGCATTCGCGCATCGCTGCCCTGCAGGGAGGGCACTTCAATGTTGGCGTTCAAGCCAGCGAGCATGGTTTTGGCGCAGCCGTGCGCGGTTTTGATGTCTTCGGCAGCCTGCATGGGGATTTGCACCACGCGCGCAATGTCTTCGGTCATCCGCTGGCCAGCCATAGGAATGACGGCGGTGTGGCGAATGGCACCCCCCTTGAAAATGGCCAGGTCAGTGGTGCCAGCGCCAATGTCCACACAAGCGACACCCAACTCACGCTCATCAGCGCCTAGAACAGCCATGCTGGACGCCAGTGGGTTGGGGATGATTTGGTCAATCGCCAGGCCGCAGCGGCGCACGCAGCGAATGAGGTTTTGCACCGCACTGTGCGCGCCGGTGATGATGTGCACGTTGGCCTCCAGGCGTATGCCGCTCATGCCAATAGGCGGCTCGCGCACATAGCCCTGCTGGTCAATGGCGTATTCCTGGGGAGCGATGAGCAGCAGGCTGCGGTCGCTGGGGATGCGAATGGCCGCTGCCGTGTCGTCTACGTGCTCCACGTCGTTGGCGGTGACTTCGCGGTCGCGGATGGCAACGACACCCGTAGAGTTGGTGCCGCGAATGTGCTCGCCGCTGATGCCGATGCGCACGTGGCCAATCTTGCAGTCGGCCGTCAGCTCGGCAACGCCGCGCTTGATGCCTTCGCTGGCGGCGCTGCCCAGGCCGGCGAGTTGCACCTCGCCGCTGGGCCGCACTTCACCCACCAGCGTCATGACTTTGGCGCTGCCGATGTCCAGCGCCACGATGAGGTCTTTGTATTCCCGTGCCATGTGTGTGCCTTGCCTTACTGCGTGCCGCCAGTGGCGGTGCCCACACCGCGCAGCCGGATGGCGTAGCCGCTGGCGTAGCGCAAATCTGCATATTCAATGGCTTCTGCGCTGCGCTGATGGCGCTCCGCAATCTGAGGCGCCGTTGTCGCAAACCGCTCCATACGCTGCGCCAACTCGCGCGCCGCGCCCTGGCCCAGTTCCACCCGCGCGCCATTGCCCAAACGCGCTTGCCAGCCACCGCGCGCCAGCCGTTGCAGTTCAGTCAGCGGCAGGCGCAGCGGCACCGTCA
>ONTY01000071.1 GCA_900320815.1 uncultured Pseudomonadota bacterium | reverse complement strand
GCCCGGCAAGCCGGCCTGGAAGTGACAGCTTCGCCCGTTCATTCCAAGGTATTATTCCTTCCGTACCATAAAGCACGCGAATGTCTGGCCTTGATCAAGCAACAAGTGTTTAAACACTGAACGGACACAACGGAAGCCTTAATGGTCCTGATTTTCCATCTTGACCACTTCCTTTCTTAACACCGGGTCCGTCAGTTCGATCACGATCCGCTCCGGGACGGCATCCAAACGGGCTTTTCCGTTTAAAAAGGCGATTACCTTTTTCACATCCCGTTTTAACCGGTCCAAGTTGATCCCCATCCACTCTTTCTCCGGATAAAGCGACAGCTTTTCCAAAGCACTGGTGAGCAATTTTAAAGCTCCGTTCCGGTTGTCGTTTTGCAAATGGTACAATCCGACAGCCACTTGGAGCAATCCTTGGTAAAACGGTTCCCTGCCCTCTTCGAGCCACAGCTCTTCCAACATATCGTGGCATACATAGTAGTCACAGACCGTGTTAAAATAATGAAAAAAGGCAATATATAAAGGGGAATAAGGCTCCACGGATTTTCACTCCTTTAAAAAACGGCAGAGAGGATGGAGCAAATTTGAATTCTGGCACGCCCAGCAAGGAAAATCTGGAACAAATTGTCGAAGAAATCAAAAGCAACCTGAGATTGGTCAATGCATCCATCATCAGACCGGAAGATTTCTGCTTGGATCAATATGATGAATTGTTGGAAATCCATCAACTGATCCGGAAAAAAGAAGGCCGGCTGACGATGATGGAAATCGAAGGGATACTGGAGGAGTTAAGGGAACTCCGGACAAACGCAAAATGAAGGCAGGGTTTTCCCCTGCCTTGTTTTTTGTTCGGTTTCAAACTCGCAATGTGCGCCAGATTTCGGCATTTCTCCATAGGTAATGGCGCGGTGATTAAAGTAATATTCATTATTATCTTCTCCGACAATAAATCCAAACCCTTTTTCTGTGTTATAGAATTTAATAAGCCCTTTCATCACGGAACTCCTGAAAACACATGGACGGCAATTTGCATCAGTCCTCGCCCAGATAGGCTTTGATGACGTCAGGGTGCTCGCGCACCTGCTGCGGGCTGCCCTGCGCCAGCGGGCGCCCCTGGTTGATAACGTAGATGTAGTCCGAGATGCTCATCACGAGCCGCATGTCGTGCTCAATGAGCAGCACGGTGAGCGAAAACTCATCGCGCAGCTGCGCGATGAGCTGTTCCAGCTCGGCGGTTTCGTGCGGGTTCAGGCCGGCGGCGGGTTCGTCGAGCATGAGCAGGCTGGGGCGCGTCATCATGCAGCGGGCGATTTCCAGCCGCCGCTGCTGGCCGTAGGGCAGGGTGCCAGCAGGCCGGTTGGCGACATCCAGCAGCCCAAGGCGCCCGAGCCATTCGCCGGCGGCGGCCAGAGCCACGCGCTCGCTGCGGCGGAAGGCGGGCGTTTTCAGTAGTCCGGCAAGCAGACCGGTGTTCAGGTGCCGGTGCTGCGCGATGAGCAGGTTTTCGACCACCGTCATGTCACGGAACAGGCGCACGTTCTGGAACGTGCGCACCACGCCGCGGCGCGCGATGACGTGCCCGGGCTGCCCGCCGATGCTCTCGCCGCGCAGCAGGATGCGTCCGCCACTGGGCTTGTAGAAACCGGTCAGGCAGTTGAAGACGGTGGTTTTGCCCGCACCGTTGGGGCCGATGAGCGAGACGATTTGCCCCGCGCGCACCTGCAGGGCAAGGGTATCCACGGCAAGCAGCCCGCCAAAGCGCATTTGCAGCCCTTGCACGTCCAGCAGCGCGGCGGCGGTGGCAGTAGTCGTGGTGGTGGTTTGGGGCACTGCTGCTGTCATGCGTGCAGCTCCATGTGCGGGCGGTGCATGGGCAGCAGGCCGTTGGGGCGCCAGATCATCATCACAATCATCATCAGCCCGAAGATGAGCATGCGGTATTCGGCAAAGCCGCGCATCTCCTGCAGCAGCACCATGATGGCCGCCGCGAGGATGACGCCAAGCTGCGAGCCCATGCCTCCCAGCACAACGATGGCGAGAATCATGGCCGACTCCATAAAGGTGAAGGATTCGGGCGTCACCAGCCCCTGCCGCGCGGCAAAGAAGCTGCCGGCAAAGCCGGCAAACGAGGCACCGATGGTGAAGGCGGAGAGCTTGATGGCGGTGGGGTTCAGCCCAAGGGCGCGGCAGGCGATTTCATCTTCGCGCAGCGCCTCCCACGCGCGCCCGATGGGCATGCGCATGAGGCGGTTGACGATAAGCAGTGCGGCGAGTACGAGCACCAGCGCGGTGAGATACAGCGCCGTGACTTTGAGCGCGGGGTCGTATTGCAGCCCGAAAAACTCGTGAAAGGTTTGCATCCCCTCGGCGGCGCGGCGCTCAAACGTCAGCCCGAAAAACGTGGGCTTGGGGATGCCGCCGATGCCATTGGGGCCGCCGGTGATTTCAGTTTCATTTCTCAAAACCAGGCGGATGATTTCGCCAAAGCCCAGCGTGACGATGGCCAAGTAATCGCCGCGCAGCCGCAGCACAGGGAAACCGAGCAAAAAGCCAAACAGCGCCGCCATTGCCCCCGCCACGGGCAGCGCTTGCCAAAAGCCCCAGCCGTGCTGCGCCAGCAGCGCATAGGTGTAGGCGCCCACGGCGTAAAAGCCCACGTAGCCCAAATCCAGCAGGCCAGCCAGCCCGACGACGATGTTCAGCCCGATGCCGAGCATCACGTAAATGAGGATGAGGGTGGCGATGTCCACCGTGCCGCGCGAGGCGAAAAACGGCATGGCTACCGCCAGCACCAGAAGCACAAAGGCGCCGATGTGCTGCGTGCGCGGCAGCGTGAGCCAGCCGCGCAGCGCACCCAAGGCGCTGGCGCGCGCGCGTTGGCGCCAGAAAGTGGGGGTGGGAATGCGCTCGCGCAGCAGCTGCCAGGCAAACACCGCTGCCGTAGCTGCCGCAATCCACATCCACACGTGCAGGGGCGCCCACTGCACCTGCAGTCCCACGCCGGGCATGCTCAGCCGCAGCCCAAGGATGGGGGCGGCCATCAGGAAGGTGATGAGCGCGGCAAAGAGGGCGCGCGCCAGAGGGGTTTTCAGGGACATCGCTCTGTGGGGGGTATTCTTGTCAGACTTTTTCTACTTCTGGCCGCCCCAGGATGCCTGATGGGCGCACCACCAGCACGAGCACCAGCAGGGTGAAGGCGACCACATCCTTGTACTGGTCGCCCACGAGGTCGGCGCCCAAGGCTTCTGCCACGCCCAGCAGCAGACCGCCCAGCATGGCGCCGGGGATGGAGCCGATGCCGCCCAGCACGGCGGCGGTGAACGCCTTCATGCCCGCCAGAAAGCCGATGACAGGGTTGATGACGCCGTATTGCAGCCCCAGCAGCACGGAGGCCACTGCCGCCAGCGCGCCGCCGATAACAAACGTCATGGCTATGATGGTGTTGGTTTCAATGCCCAGCAGCCGCGCCATGCGCAGGTCTTCGGCGCAGGCGCGGCACGCACGCCCGATGCGCGAGCGCGAAATGAAGACGGTGAGCGCCGCCATCACCGCCACCGTGGTGCAGAACACGATGACCTGAATCCAGGAAATCATCACGCCGCGCCCGTCGGCGCCAACGGCAAAGCCCTCGATGAGCTGCGGCAGCGCCTTTTCACGCGAGTCCTGCGCCAGCAGCACGAGGTTTTGCAAAAAGATGGACATGCCGATGGCGGAAATGAGCGGAATGAGCCGGTTGCCTCCGCGCAGCGGGCGGTAGGCGGTGCGCTCGATGCCCCAGCCCCAGGCGCTGGTGACGATGATGGCTGCCAGCGCCGCCAGCAGCACCAGCGGCAGCGTGGCGGTGACGCCTGCGGCCATGAGCACGGCAATCACCATGAAGGCGATGTAGGAGCCAATCATGTAGACCTCGCCGTGCGCGAAATTAATCATGCCGATGATGCCGTAGACCATCGTGTAGCCAATAGCAATGAGCGCATACGTGCTGCCCACGGTGATGCCGTTGACCAGTTGCTGCAGGTAATGGTGCAGTGGATCCATGAGTGGGAGGCGGGGAAAAGGCGCGCGGAAAGAGAAAAGGGGAGTGCAGTGCGCAGGAAAACACCAGCCGCTTTGGTGTGCTTTTGGTGTGAGCGGCTGGCGTTTTTTGTGGCGCAGCAGCGCGGCCTTACTCGGCAGCGGTGCGAGAGCCGTCTTTATGCCAAGCGTAGACGGCGAAATCAAAGCTTGTCAAATCGCCCTTGTTGTCAAAGCTGACTTTGCCGATGGGTGTATCAAACGTGCCGGCGCGAATTGCTTCGGCAACCTTGGCGGGGTCTTTTGTGTCGCCAGCTTGTTTCATGCCTTCGGCCATCACCTGCATGGCGGTGTAGCCGGGCATCACAAAAGTGGCGCTGGGGTCTTTGCCAGCGGCTTTGATGCGCTCGACGAGTTCCTTGTTGCGTGGGTCAGTGTCAAAGGCGCGTGGCAGCGTGGCCAGCATTCCTTCCACTGCGTCGCCGGCGATGGCGGTCACGTCGTTGTTACCCACACCTTCCGGTCCCATGAACTGCACGTTCAGCCCCGCCTGGCGCGACTGGCGCAGCAGCAGCCCCATTTCTGGGTGGTAGCCGCCGAAATAGACGAACTCCACCTCGGCGCGCTTGAGCTTGGTGACGAGGGCGCTGAAGTCTTTGTCACCGGCGTTCAGCCCTTCAAACATTGCCACGTCCACGCCGCCGGCTTTGGCACCGTCGCGCACTGCAGTGGCCACGCCCTCACCATATTGCTGCTTGTCGTGCAGCACGGCAATCTTCTTGCCCTTGTATTTGCTCACGATGTATTTCGCAGCAACTGGTCCTTGCATACTGTCCAGCCCAATGGTGCGGAACACCAGGCGGCGTTTTTCCGAAGCCACTTCCGGCTGCGTTGCCGACGGCGTGATCATCATGATGCCCTCGTCGTCATAAATCGGCACGGCAGACATGGTGGCGCCCGAGCACACGTGTCCCACCACAAAGCGGATGCCGTCATTGACCACCTTGTTGGCCACGGCCACGGCTTGTTTGGGGTCGCAGGCGTCGTCGTAGTAGACGAGTTCAAGCTTGCTGCCGTTGATGCCACCGGCTTTGTTGATGTCGGCCACTGCCGCTTCTACACCGGTGAACACCTGATCGCCGTATTGCGCCACCGGGCCGGTGCGCGGGCCAGCGGCACCGATGCGGATGGTGCCTTCGGCGTGCGCGGCGCTTGCTACGCCCAGTGCCAAGGTGGCGGCCAGAGCGATGCGGCTGAAAAACTGTGCTGTTGTCATGTGAGTGCGTTCCCGTTTTTCTGAACAAATAAAAAACAGCCCGCGCCAGCGCCTTGTTTTGAAAGGGTGGCACTGGTGCGGCGAGGGCAGGGAGAGGCTGTGCCCCCCATGCCTGGGGCGCGAATGCTACCAGCGTGCAGTCCCTCTTTGTTGCAGTGCAACTTTTTTTACACTCGCCGCCTTTTTGCCCCCGCTATTTCCTGATATGCCAGACGCCATTGCTGCTTCCTTGCCGCTTGCTGAAATTGCCCCTGGGCTTGCCGTGCGCGGCATCGCACCGCCGCTGCGTCTGGTGGACTATCGCCTCATCGCCTTTGACATGGACGCCACACTCGGCAACATCGAGTGCATTGACGAAGTGGCCGATGTCGCCGGGCGCGGCGCCGAAGTGGCGGCGATAACCGCAGCGGCCATGCGCGGCGAAATTGCCGACTTCAAGACCAGCTTGCGCCGCCGCGTCGCCATGCTGCGCGGCACCACGCTGGCGCAGCTTGAAGAAGTGCGCCAGCAACGCCACCGTCCCAACCCGGGCGCCGAAGCGCTGCTCGCCGCCTGCCGCGCCGCTGGGCTGTACACCGTGCTCGTCTCCGGCGGCTTCACTTTCTTTGCCGAGCCGTTTGCCGCAAAACTTGGCATGGACTTCGTGCGCGCCAACGTGCTGGAGATCGAGGACGGCGCGCTCACTGGCCGCCTGCTCGAGCAGCCGTGGGGCGACATCGTGGACGGCGCACAAAAACGCGCCACGCTGCTGGATCGCTGCGCCGCACTTGGCATCGCGCCGCAGCAGGCCATCGCCGTGGGCGACGGGGCGAACGACTTGCCCATGATGCAGGCGGCGGGTCTGTCAGTGGGCTGGCACGCCAAGCCGCGTGTGCGTGAATACGCCAACGTCGTCATCGACACCGGCGGGCTGGAGCGGCTGCTGGACGTGGTTCGTCCCTGATACTCTGCTGTATTCCAACTGGTTGCCGGCTTATAGAGCCGGCAATGAGTTGATACCTACTGTGCATTGCAGGGTGGAGATGCCACTTCATGGATATGACTGTGTACTCCTTACCCCCGTATTCAAGTGCTGAATGCGGCTGATGCCGTGCGCTGCAGCGCAGTTTCACTTTTCTCATCCCCGCGTTCGCCCATCACAGCGGCGCAGGGATTTTTTGCGCCATTTTTTCAGCAAAGGGGTGAAATGGGAAAAATATCAGCCATTGCCCGATATTTCTGTACAAGCTGGAAGGTGCTTTTTGACAAGCGCGCGCCAACGCCTGCCAAATTTGCACCGCTGATACGTTTGCCTCTTATTAATATTGCGGAAGATTTTCTACCGGTGCTTGGCTGGCTTGACGATGGCCTTGCCATGTGACTGCTGTCCAGCCTGGCCTTCAAGATGTTGCGCTCCCTGGCTGGCATTTGCATGCCAGCGCGCACCCTATGGGTATAGATGCTTGAAACGGCACATTGACAGTTGTCTGAGTTTATTGTTCCTGCAGCGCCAGCCCTGCATGCTCGCGCAGGGGGTGAAAGTGGATTTTCGGGAAGCGTTCTTG
>ONTY01000017.1:3530-14006 GCA_900320815.1 uncultured Pseudomonadota bacterium | reverse complement strand
CGTCGCCGGAGCCATCAAAAGCCCCAGCTACACCATTGTTGAGGGCTACGCTGCACCAGGTGAGTTGCCAATAGCGCACTTTGACTTCTACCGCTTTGAAAACCCGCGCGAATGGGAAGACGCCGGCCTGCGCGACGCCTTTGCCGCCGCCGGCTTGAAGCTGGCCGAATGGCCGGAGCACGCCGCTGGTTTGTTGCCCGCCGCTGACCTGACACTGCACATTGCCCTTGACGGCGAAGCCGCCGGCGCGCGGCGCGCCACTCTTACCGCCCGCAGCCCCTTGGGGCGGCGCATACTGCGCGCCCTGCGCGAGGAGGAACACGCATGAATTGCCCCCACAGCCCTGTCCCATCAGAAAACGAAAACACCCCTGCCGCCGCCGCTGCCACCCCCAGCGCCATGAGTCGTCGCCGCGCCTTGACGCGTGGCGGCACGCTGGCGCTGCTGCTCGCTGCTCCGCACATCGTGCACGGCGCCGGCATCATCGCCGTGCGCATTTGGCCCGCCGAGGACTACACGCGTGTCACCATTGAGTCCGACACCCTGCTCACCACCACACACCAGATGGTCGAAGACCCACCGCGTCTGGCTGTCGACATCCACGGCCTGCAGCTTGACGCCACGCTGCGCGCCCTCGTGGCCAAAGTCCAACCCGATGACCCCAACATCGCCGGCATCCGCGTGGGGCAAAACACGCCCGAAATCGTGCGCCTGGTGCTGGACTTGAAGCACGACAGCCGCCCACAAGTGTTCAACCTCGCCCCTGTGGCCGCTTACCGTCACCGCCTCGTCTTTGACCTCTACCCCGCCAACCCGCCAGACCCGCTCGAGCAACTCATCGCCCAGCGTATGCGCGAGCTTGGCAGCACCACCACCGCCGCCGCCGCGCCAGCGCGCCCCACTCCCACTCCCACTCCCACTCCCACTCCCAGCCGTCAGGCTCCCACCGCGCCCCGCGCCACCGCTGGCAAAGGAGGCACATCCGCCGCCGCCGCCGCCGACCCACTGGGCGATCTCATCGCCCAGCGCACCGGCGGCAGCAGCAGCCCTGTCGCCAGCCAAACGGCTCGCAGCACGCAAACCACGCCCTACCCGCAAAGCAGCATCCGCACCACCGTCACGCGCCGCCCCACCGCCACCGCCCAAACAGCCCAAACGCTGCCAAGCGCCCCAACAGGGGCGCCCTACCCGCAAAGCAGCATCCGCACCACTGTCACGCGCACCACCTCCACGCCCACTGCCGCCATACGCGCCAGCGCCTTGCCACAGCGCACCGACAGCATCGTCATCATTGCCCTTGACCCTGGCCACGGCGGCGAGGACCCTGGCGCCATCGGCCCCGGGGGCACGCGAGAAAAAGACGTCGTGCTGCAAATCGCCCATCTGCTGCGCAACCGCATCAACACCGCCAACATCGGCGGGCACGCGCTGCGCACCTACCTCACCCGTGAAGGCGACTACTTCGTGCCCCTTGGCACACGTGTGGCCAAAGCGCGGCGCGTGGACGCCGACATCTTCATCAGCATCCACGCAGACGCCTTCACCCGTCCCGAAGCACACGGCGCCAGCGTCTACGCCTTGTCTGAGCGCGGCGCCTCCAGCACCGCTGCGCGCTGGCTGGCAGACAAAGAAAACGCCTCTGACCAAATTGGCGGCGTCAACCTCAGCGTGCGCGACGCCCACGTGCAGCGCACCCTGCTGGACATGAGCACCACCGCGCAAATCAAAAACAGCCTCTCGCTAGGCGGCGCCATTCTCAGGGCACTAGGCGGCGTGGGCGACCTGCACAAAAGCAGCGTGGAGCGTGCCAACTTCGCCGTGCTCCGCGCCCCAGACATCCCCAGCGTGCTGGTAGAGACCGCCTTCATCAGCAACCCGCAGGAAGAGCGCCGCCTGCGTTCGGCCAGCTACCAGGAGCAGCTTGCCGATGCCATGCTCAGCGGTATCCGCAACCACTTTGCCGCTCATCCGCCGCGTGCGCGCCAGCGGCAGCTGTGAGCGCATTCCTTTCAGGAGGTGTGCAGCGCCTCCACATACTCCACTTATCTACGGAGCACTGCCCGCAATATATGCAGGAAATCAATGGATACCCCATAAAATCTACGCAACGCGAAGAGAGGCGTGTTCCATCGCGCCTCTACATACACCGCATATTTGCATGAAATTGCCCGCAATATGTGCTGGCAAATAGCTTGATACCCACTACATCCGCCCCGCTCTCCCGCTGTGCGCTCACTCTGTGGATGCAGCCCCCTCTGGCGCCACAAGGCGAAAGCCTTGGCCGCGCTCGGTGCGAATCACCTGCGGCTGCCCCAGCTTGCGGCGAATGCGCCCGATAAGCACATCGATGGTGTTGGAGTCCGGATCCAGGTCACGCGCATAGACGTGTTCGCTAATTTGCGTGCGCGTGACGAGTTCGCCACTATGGTGCATGAGGTAGGCGAGTATCTTGTGCTCCTGCGCCGTCAGTTGCAGCGCCCTGCCCTGCCACAAAAAGCGCCCTGCTCCCACTTCATAGGCCAACTCTCCGGCCTGCAACACCCCCGCGCCACTGCCCGCTGAGCGGCGCAGCATGGCGCGCAGGCGCAGCACCACCTCTTCCATCATGAAGGGCTTGGTCAGGTAATCGTCCGCCCCCGCGTTGAAGCTGGCCACTTTGTCGCTCCAGCGGTTTCTGGCCGTGAGCACCAGCACCGGCCAGTGGCGCCCGGCTTCGCGCCACTCGCGCAGCACGCTCACACCGTCCTCGCCTGGCAGCCCCAGGTCAAGCACCGCAGCGTCATACGGCTCCACACTGCCGGCAAACGCCGCCTCGCGCCCGTCGTGCTCCACGTCTACGGCAAAGCCCGCCTCGCCCAGCGCCGCCTGCAGCTGCGCGGCAAGCTGCACGTCGTCTTCCACCACCAGCACGCGCATTGCGGCACCTCCTCGCTTAGTCGTTTTTCAGCCGGCTGCGCAGCACCTGCAGGCTGCGCGCGTCCACATGCAGCGTCAGCTTGCGCCCGTCGTCCTGGCGCAAATCCACCTCGTAATACACGCTGCGCCCGCCCACGCCCTCCAGCTCCACTTCCAGCACCAGCCCCGCATAGCTGGCAGCCAGCGCCTCCAGCAAGTCGGGCATGGCGCGCAGCGAGTCGCCTTCGCCCGTCGTCAGCGAATACAGCAACTCGCCACTGCTGGCGGCCATAAGCACGCGCTGCGCACTTTCCACGCTGGGCGCCAGCCACAACTGATACGCCGGCTGCCCTGTGTCCATTTCAAACTCTGCCTCCGCCACACGCTGCCCCGTGTGCTGCTCAATGCGCCGCAGGTGCGCTGCCAGCTCCCGCATGCCCAGCGCCTGCTGCTTGGGATGCTCGCCCGGGGGAATCTCGCGCCCCGTTGCCGCATCCAGCAGCACCTTGCGCTTGGTGCCGTTGCGCTCCACGAGTTTGATTTCATACAGCAACGCCCCTCGCACGCCCAACTTGGTATCCACATCCAGCGCGCGCGCACCAGGGCTGCGGCGCTCGAGCGACTCCAAAATAGAAACCAGCGGCAAATAGCGCCCTGCCGCCACCGCCGCGCGCACACTCTCTTGCTCCCTCTCATCGCCGCCTGCGGCCAGCGCCGCACCACCTACCACCAGCAGCGCAGCGGCACACGCTGCGCGCGCAACGGGCAGCCTCGGAGAGCGGAAAAAGGGACGGGGCAGCATGACGAGCGTGGGGCAAGGGGGTTTTTCAAAGCGCGAACTGCACCATTGTGGGTGCAAATCCTGAACTGCACGTGAACAGCACCTTCACGCTGCATTTAGCCAGCCGCTGGCAGGATGTGTGACAGTTTCGCTTTTCATCAACCCGTGTATATCAAGGAGCTTTTGCCATGCAACTCGTCCTCCGCACCCTTGCCACCGCCGCTGCCACGCTTGCCCTCAGCAGCGCCGCCCACGCCATCACCGCCAGCGAGGCCATGAACATCCTCGCCACCAACGGCTACGTCGCCCCCACTGACCTGCAACTCACCTCTGGCGTCTGGCGCGTCACAGCCACCTCACAAGACGGCGTGCGCCGCAACGTGCTCATTGATGACGCCAACGGCGCCCTCAGCGCCATCGACCCCACCGCACTGCGCAACGGCTGGGGGCTGCCTGGCGCCGCACAAGTGGTGCAGGCGCTGAACGCCGCCGGCTGGCCCATCGTGAAAGACCTGGAGTTTGACAACGGGCTGTGGGAAGCGGAGGTGTGCCGCGCCATCGGCCAGCCGGACTATGACGTGCTCGTGCACCCGGTCACGCTCGCCATCCTGAACAACCCGGAAGAGGCCGCAGCCGCAGCCGCTGCCACCACCGGCCTGCCCAACGGCGTTGACAGCAGCACCGCCGCTGCAGCGCCCACGCCCGCCACCTCGCTGCTGAGCGCCGCCGAAATCATTGCCCGCCTGCAAGCGGCTGGCTACACGCGCATCCACGACCTGGAATACGACGACGACGGCTACTGGGAAGCGGACGCCTGGAACGCACGCGGGCAGAAGGTGGACCTGGACATCAGCCCCACCACCGGCGCCGTGCTGCGCGAAAAGCTCGATGACTAAGGCACACCACGCGCTTCACACAGCCTAATTGCCTTTCCGCTGTTTGCGCCTGCCCGGCCCCGTGCCCGGCGGGCGTTTTTTTGCTCTCTTTCTTGTGGTGGATGGTGAGCGGTGAATAGAGGGAGCGCCGCACCCCGCCCCCCCCTCTGCTGCTGCGGACATGGCACGGGAGTCGCCATCCCTTTGTTTTTCGCACCCCGCCGCAAAGGCGCCATGAATTTCGCCTCCATATACTCCAAAACTTTCTGCGCTGCCGGCTGCGATATATAAGGGCAAACATAATATACCCCACCATTGAGTTTGAAATATCGCGTGCAGGCAAACCGCACATTCTGCCCAGGGGTATAAATCCGCCCAGCGCGTGCGCCGCACTTGGCGCAGCGTCCGAGCACACCGCGACAAAAATCCACAATCAATGCCCCCAATCACCTGTCACATTCGTTTTTGACCCTGCCATGCCCAACACCACAAAATCCCTCGCGCTGTACGGCGCACAGCACTTGCTCACGCTTTTTGGCTCCATTATTGCCACCTCGGCGGCGTGCGGGCTAAGCATGCCAGTGTGCTTATTTACTGGCGGGCTGGGCACGCTGGTGTTTCATCTGTGCACAAAAGGCCAGGTGCCCGTATTTACTGGCGCCTCTACCGCATTTGTCGCTCCTGTTGCCGCCGTGGTTATGGCCAGCGGCGTGCGCGACGCCGCACGCATTCCATATGCCACGGGCGCCATCGTACTCGTGGGCGTGGTGTATTGCTTTTTTGCCCTGGCAGCGTACTTTGTTGGCGCCGAAAAAATTAAAAAGCTCTTTCCCCCCGTCGTCACCGGGCCGGTCATCATGATTATCGGCTGCAAACTCGCAGGCAAAGCCTGCGCGCAAGCGGGCAGCAACTGGCTCATTGCTCTGGTCACGCTGCTGGCCGTACTCGCCGCCAGTGCCTTTGGGCGCGGCTTTCTCAAATCCATTGCATTTTTGATTGGCATTGCTGCCGGTTATATCGCTGCACTTGTCTGTGGCGTTGCCAGTGGCGTGCACATCATTGACTTTTCCGCCCTCGCCGCAGCGCCCTGGGTGCAGCCATTCTGGAGCCTGTCGGGCGATTTTTTTGTGCTGCCCAAGTTTGACCTTGCCGCCATTGCGCTGATTACTCCCGTCGCCATCGTCACGGGCATGGAGCATATTGGCGACATCACCACCAACGGCGCTGTGGTGGGCAGAGATTTTTTCAAACACCCCGGCCTGCACCGCACGCTGCTGGGCGACGGGCTTTCCACCCTGGCCGCTGGGCTGCTTGGCGGCAACTCCACCACCACCTTTTCACAAAACACCGGGCTGCTGGCGATGACCGGCGTTTACAGCCCGCGCGTGCTGCGCGCCGCTGCCATTATGGCCATGCTGCTGGCACTCGTGGGCAAACTCGCGGGGCTGGTGGCCAGCATTCCCATCGCCGTGATTGGCGGCATTTCCATCGTGCTGTTTGGCTCCATTGCCGCCGTGGGCATACGCAATATGGTAGAAAACCGCGTGGATTTTACCGATACGCGCAACATCATGATTGTCGCCGTCACCCTGGTGCTGGGGCTTGGCATGGGCGCGGGCGTGAAAATCGGCAGCGTTGCCGTCTCCCCACTCTTTCTGGCTGTTGTCGCCGGTGTGTTGATGAATGCGGTGTTTTCAAGAACGCTCAAGCCTGCCGCCTAGCAGATACTCCTTGCAAAGGTTTTTCTGAAACTTCCGCCGCCATGCGCGCAAAAATCTCCCGTATGGGCGCACGGTCGGGCGGCTCCGGCACAAGCTGATTGCCCTCAAACAAAATGCCATACACGCCGCTGATGGCGCTGGCGCGATTCCACTCTGCCGCCTGCACGCGGCGCCAGTCCAAAGCAATGCCAGCGGCAGCGGCCAGGTGCGTGATGAAAATCTGCAGGCTGCGCCCATTGCCCTCCGGAAACGGGTGAATATGGTTGGCAGCAATAAAAATATCGGCCAGCGTGCGACATTTCTGTTTGAAATCTGCCGCGCCATGCAGCAGAAAATCCTGCACCCGCTGCTCCACGTCGCACACGCGAGATGCCAACTCCTGCGGCATGGCAAACACGCTGACCATGCTGCCCGCCATGCGTTTGCTCGCCGGCGCGCTGCGCCACGCCCCCGCCCATTCATACACATCCTGAAAAAGATGGCGGTGAATCGCGCGCAGGCGCTCCGCCCCCCAGTCGGGCGGCAGCGCCACCTGCCCCAGCAGCAATTGCACCGCCCGCGCGCCGGCCATCACATATTCCGCGCGCTGCAACTGGCGCGCGTCGCTGATGCCAAGACGGTTGTAGAACACACCGCGTTTGTCGTAATAGGGACTTGCCATAGGGTATGGATAGCATTGCCCACTTTTTTAGCCGGCAAACGAATATCGAATAGAAGAGTATTTTTATCCATCCTGTTCCAGCGCCGCCGCCACATGCCCGCGCACCGTCGCCATTTCTTCTGCCGTGCCGCCGCGCGCCTGCACGCTCTCCAGCACCGCGCGCCAGTCGGCGGCGTGCTGCGCCTTTTCGTCCGCCGTCATGGGGCGCTGGCGTGCGGCGTGCAACGCCTGCAGCGCGCGGCATTCGCCCTCGCCAGCGCGCCATTCATACAGCGGCTGCCCGCCTGCGCCATACAGGGTAATGGCCGCTGGATACGCCGCCCCATCGCCCGTGGCGCGCTGCACGGCGGCCACGGTCTGCGCCACGCCCGCGTAGGCATCGTCGTGTTTTTCGGGCGTGGAAAAGCGCCCAAAGCCGCAGTGCGCGCGCTGGCTCTCGTAGCGTTGCCACACGCGCAGCGTGCTGACGGCGGCGGACACCGCCATCAGGTGCCACTCGGTGCGATAGCCCGCAGCGTGCAGCCGCGCCAGAAGCGCCAGCATGAGGTGCGGCGTGCGCGAGGTCTGGTCAATGATGAGCGGGCGGCGCGCAGCGATGGCTTCATCCTGCAGCCGCCGCGCCCAGACGATGCAGTCGGCGTGCGTGCGGTTGGCGGCAGTGCGCGCGTCCTGCCGCATCAGGCGCAGATAGTGCGGATGGCAGCCGCGCAGCTTGTCCGCGTCCACCAGCACGCTGGCGGGCGGCGCACCAAGCCGCACGGCAGCACGCGCGGCCAGCCCGGACTTGCCCGCGCCGGGCTGCCCGCCCGTGATGATGGCCAGCGGCGTCTCCGCAGAGCGCACGGGCGCATCGGGCTGATAAAAGGCTGCGACGCGCTGGCGCCAAATGGCTTCGCGTTCCGCTTCGGGCAGTGTTTCCGGCACGGGGACGCCGTCGGCGCCGCCGCCCTCCCACGCGCGCTTGACCAGCGGGCACGCCTCGCGCAGCACGCGCATGGTGGCTTCGTCATCGTCAAAGCGCAACTCGTGCAGCGCGCGCTGCCAGCGGCAAAACGCATCCCTGTCGTCCCAATGCAGCGCCATGAGAAAGCCCAGCGCCTCCTGCGCGGTTTCATAGCGGTTCAGCCGCGCCCGATAGTCCAACGTCATTGCACGCTTTCCTTCATCACAATAGTATGGAGTATCAATTGTCTACCGGCACAACATGCCGGCAACAGAGAACAAACACAATGAGTATCAGCTTTGCTCCGCCGGCGAACGCAGCGTCATCGTCACCGGGCCGTCCGCCACAAGCTCAATCTGCATGTCGGCGCCGAACTCGCCCGTGGCCACGCACGGGTGCGCGGCGCGCGCCAGCGCGACGAAGTGCTCATACAGCCGCTTGCCCTCCTCGGGCGGAGCGGCGGCGGTAAAGCTGGGGCGGCGCCCGCTCGTGGTGTCGGCGGCCAGCGTGAACTGGCTGACGATGAGCACGCCGCCCGCCACGTCCTGCACGCTGCGGTTCATGCGCCCCGCGTCGTCGGCAAACACGCGCAGCCCAAGCAGCCGCTGCAGCAGGCGCGGGCACAGCGCCTCGGTGTCGCCGCGCTCGACGCACAGCAGCGCCAGCAGCCCGTGCCCAATGGCGCCCGTTTCGCGCCCGTCCACCAGCACGCGCGCCCGCGCCACACGCTGAATCAGGATTTGCATCGCTCTCCCCTGTCTTCCTCGCCCAGCACCGCCAGCACCGCCAGCGGCTCCGCGTCCACAGGCAGCATTTGAATGGCGCAACTGGCGTGCGGCACGGCGGCCAGCAGCGCGCGCTCCACCTCGCCACGCAGCGCGGCGGCGCGCGCCAACGACCAGTGCGCGGGCAGGTGCATGTGCAGGCTCACCTCGTCGCGCTGCCCGGCGCGGCGCGTGGCCACGTGGTCAAAGCGCACTTCGCTGCCCGCAAAGCGCGCCAGCGCCGCGTGCAGCGCCGCCAGCGTCTGCGGCTCGGCGGCGGCGTCCATCAGCCCCTGCACCGCGCGCCAGAGCAGCCGCGCGCCCTCGCGCAGCACATTCGCCGCCACCGCCAGCGCCACCAGTGCATCCATCCACAGCCAGCCCTCCGCCCACGCCGCCACCAGCCCCACGGCCACGCCCACAGAGGTCCACACATCCGCCAGCAGGTGCTGCGCGTCCGCCTCCAGCGCCAGCGAGCGGTGCGTGCGCGCCGCCCCCAGCAGCAGCCACGCCAGCCCAGCATTGAGCAGCGAACTCGCCAGCGACAGCGCCAGCGCCGCACCCAGCGGTGGCAGCGGGCGCGGATGCAGCAGGCGCGGCACCGCCGTCCAGAAAATCGCCGCCGCCGCAAGGGTGATGAGTACGCCCTCGAACGCCGCAGAAAAATACTCCGCCTTGCCGTGCCCGAACGGGTGCCCTGCATCCGCCGGCTGCGCCGCCAGCCGCAGCATCAGCACGCCAAACAGCGCGGCAGCGACATTGACCAGCGACTCCAGCGCATCCGACAGCAACCCCACCGAGCCAGTGAGCGCCCACGCCAGCACTTTCAGCGCCAGCACCGCCAGCGCCACCGCCAGCGACACACGCATCCACTGCGCCGGAGCAAAGCGGCGCGCAAGAGCGGCGCGGTGGGCAACGAGAGAGTTCATGGGAGGGATTGTGATGGAAGCGCCCGCGCTGTGCTGGCTGGTGCAGCGCCGGGCAATTGGCGAGCCTCCACCACACCAACCGTGCCTGTCGCCGGGTTTGCCTGAATTGTTTACACGGCGTGTAAACAATTTTGAAAATGGAGCCTCCTGACCCTTGGCATTGGCGCCGCAAGGATTGTCCAGACGCCGTCTGCACAATCTTCAGGCACGCACTGCCAGCAGCATAACTTCTGCACTTGCGCGTGCAGAAATACCCACGGTAAAACGGTGAGGCACTAATCCCTGTACGTCGTCCGCACGGTGTACGTCAGCCCCTCAACGCCAAGCGCCGCAAAATGTTTTTTTGCGCACTCTGTCTTGATTTCTTCTTCTGCGGTCATGCGGATGGCGTTGTTGCCTCCGCCCTTGGTTTCCGTCACGAAATACACGTGGTGCTCGCCATCGCGCTCGACCACGTATGCCCAGTCCGGGTTGTAGCCGCCCAGCGGCGTATCAATGGTGAAGCGTGCCGGCAACTTAGCAAACACGAGCACCTCATCCGCCAAATCCAGCTCCTGAGCAAAAGGCAATTCCACCGTTTTGGAATCGTAGACCACGCAGCTGTACAGGCTTTTTCCATGCTCCGGCTCCCAGGCGTTTTGCCCCCTATATGCCACAAGCTCGCCCGGTTCCAGGTCAAGCATGGTGTACCATTCATCCTCGGGCAGCCGGATATATTTGATACCCTCGGAAATCACATTGATTTTGGCCTGTTCTATTTTCTGCGCCACCCGCGCAAGAAACGCTGCCGGGTCGTTGAAAAACTCGCCGTAGCGCCCGCACCCTTCCAGAATGCATTTGAGCGTGGTGCGGGTCAGGCCCATCCTGCGGGCGAAGGGATACAGGGTCCGGGCCTTGGCGTTCTTCT
>ONTY01000017.1:0-3515 GCA_900320815.1 uncultured Pseudomonadota bacterium | reverse complement strand
TTCACCATCGCAGAGCCGGTTGCCTTCGCCTCCACGCCCTCCTCGCCCACAGAAATGCTGGCGCGCTCTGAAAGCACCTCCGGCGGCTTGACCTGCGGCATTTTCTTGATGCCATCAATGGCATCTTCAATCAGCTTTTTGCTGTCCACCTGCACTTCAAAGCGCGTGCGGCGGCGGATGCGCTCCCACAGCGCCTTGAATGCAGCGCTCTCGGCCACCTCGCGGCACAGCGTGACCTGCACCTCTCTGCTCTTGTCCTTGAGCGGCAACCTCTGCGCCTTGCGGATGATGATGTCCTCCACCTGCTGCTGCACCGCCTCCAGGCCGGCAGGCATGTCCACACGCCTCTTTTCAGCCGCCGCTCTCAACTCAGGTGTAATGCGCCCATTTGCTTCCACCAGCCCCTTGCCAAGAAAATGCTGGTAAATCTCCTCGCTGCGTGCAAAGCCCAGCCTCACCTCCTGGCCATCTGGTTGCGTGACGGTAACACTGGCAAACACCTCCGGCGCCAGCACGCCAAACTTCATCCCCTCTTTTTCCAGCTCGGTTTGCAGCCCGCTTGCAAAAGCGCTATAGCTCTCGTTGGCAATCACGGTGAGCACATTCACGCCCTCGCCGCTGCAGCGCTCGCCGCGCTGGTTCACGCACAGGCGCAGGCCGCGCCCAATCTTCTGGCGCTTGGTCATGGTGTCCCTGGTTTCCACCAGCGTGCAAATCTGGAACACGTTGGGGTTGTCCCATCCTTCTTTCAGCGCCGAGTGGCTCCAGATGAACTGGATGCGCTTTTTGGCACGCACATCGTCGCCGTCGCCAGCTGCGGGGAAGGAAAGCAGCGTTTCCTTCTCGCGCATGATGGTCTCGAACGTGCTGATGTCGGCCTCCGTGCCGCCATTGGTATTTTTCAGGCACCCCTTGCCGTCCTGCGAAAAATAGCCGGAATGCACGGCGGCAGCGTCCGCATCCAGCGGCACGCCCGCCTTTTCATAGCGCCTGCGCCAGTTTCCAGAAGCCACGGCATCAGCATATTCCTGCTCAAACATTTCGGCGTATTCGCCACCACGCACCGGGTCATAGAGGCGGTACTTTTCCACCTTGTCAATGAAAAAGAGGGAAAGCACCTTGATACCGCGTGGCGCCAGCTCCAGTTGCCGCTGCAGGTGGTTTTCAATGGTGCGGCGTATCTGCGCGCGCTTGATGTCTTTGTCCGCCACATCGCCCACAGCCTGCCCCAGTTCCAGCCGCTCCCCGTTGCTGAACTCCACCCACTCATCGCCCGCCGCCACGGAAATGTTGCGCACCTCCCAGCCGTATTCATAGTCGCTGTTTTCACCGCTCTTGCTGTAGAGGAAATCACCCGTCTTCACCGTCACCGCCTTGCGCTTCTGGCTGCCGTTCGTCTGGCGCACGTCAATGGTGAGCTTGGCGCTTATCTGCCCCGGCGTCTTGCCCGCCCTGGTGGATTCCAGCCGCACATAGGCGCCATTCAAATCTTCCTGCGTGCGCACCGAATCCACGCAAATCTCCTTCACCAGCCTTTGCTGGAAGGCATCCACGGGCGTGAGGCGGTAAATCTTGTTGTAGCCCTCCCTGTGCGTGGCCGAATAGCGCAGCACAAACAGCGGATTCAGGCTGCGGATGGCGGCCTTCGCCTTGGGCGTGGCGTCCACACTCTGCGGCTCGTCAATGATGACGATGGGGCGGCACGCCGACACAAGCTCACGCGGGCTGCTGCCGCCGATGAGCCGCTCGCTGGGACGGTGGAACAGGCTGCCGCTTTCCACATCACCGCTTTCTGAATAATCGCGGTTGAACGCCTGAATGTTGAGAATCATCACCTGTATGGAACTGCTGGTGGCGAAATTGCCCACCGGCCCCATGTTCTTGCTGTCGTAGACAAACACATCCAGCGGCGTGTTGTCGTAGAGCGTGGCAAAGTGTTTTTTCGTGCTCTGGAAGCTCTTGAGCACCCCCTCGCGTATCGCCACGCTCGGCACCACGATGCAGAACTTGGTCAGCCCATAGCGCCGGTTCAGTTCAAAAATGGTGCGCGTATACACATACGTCTTGCCCGTGCCCGTTTCCATTTCCACGGTGAAGTCGCGCAGCCGCCCGTCGGTGAGCACGCCGGTCGCGGGCAGCGCCTGCCCCTCCTGAATGGTGTGCAGGTTATCCTGCAGCTGCCCGGGCGCCAGGCGCAGCCCATTGGCATGCCCCACGGAAACATCCGCCCCTTCAAGCAGGCCCGCGCCCCCGCTTGCCGTGAACTCGGCGCGCAAAAACTCCTGCCCACGGAAAAGATTGCACACCGCTTCCACAGCCCCAAGCTGGTGCGGCTGGTTGGCGGCGTATTGAAGTTCAAGCGTTGCCATCACCGCCTCCCCCTTCACACAGTGCGCAGCTCCACCTCGCGCCCCGTTTTTTCCCGCACGCGGCGCAGCGCCTTCACTGCGTTGAGCTTGAGCATGTCGTCCAGAATGCTGTCGAGCAGCAGCACACGGCGCGGCGCCATGTCCGCAATGGCGTCAATTGCCTGCATCGTCAGCCCGCTTGCCAGGCAGCACACCAACTCGCCCTCCGCCACTGACCAGCAGGGGTAGCCGGCGGCCTCCACTTTCTTGACAGGCAGCGTCAGTTCAAGCCCCCACTTGAGCATCATTTCAAAAATAATGTCTTCGTCGCTGCGCCCGGGTTTTCTGACATCAGCAATCAAATCGCCGTCCTGCGGGCGGGAAATGCCGGATTCATCCAGCTTGAAAACGCGAAACCCTATATCCAGCTTCCTGGGAGGGAGAGTATCTGCGGACAGCTCCGGCTGGCTGCCCGCTTGCGCCATTTCAGCGGCGATTTTTGCACCAGCACGGCGGATGCGCTCTTCTGCGACTTCACAAATTGTTTTATAGCCTTGCGCTGCCGCAATTGAAGATGGTTTGCATACTTCCGGTAACTGAACAAGAATGTAATTTAACCTTCGCCCCTGTGATGCCTCTTCCATTACGGCATGCGCCACAGTTCCAGAACCTGAAAAAAAGTCGAGAATAATATCGTCGTCGTCAGCAGCAAGTTTTATGCAACGCAGCAGCAAATCCAAAGATTTTGGATGATCAAATATTCCGAGCGCTTCTGGAAATAACGAATTAATTTGCCTAGTTCCATCTTCCGTGCGCATGGAAGTTTCTGACCAAATCGATTTAGATTTCGTCATCAAAAGGCGCGACTTTTCATAAACATTCCATTTGCCACTAGAAACTCGCTTAGCAACAACATCACTCAGCGAAGGATCGATATTTATTGCACCTTCTGCTCTCGGCATACCCCATCGCCAGCAACTTTCCTTTAGTTCCGCATTCAGCGGAAAAATCTCAATCTGATGGGAAGCGTCTTTAACCAAAGAAACAGAACAATATCCGTATTGATCAACATTTCCCGGATCGGCGTAGAAGGGGTAATACAAATTGGGTCGATTCGCCCTGTTGAACTTTGGGTTGCGATTCCGTAGCTCACGTGGCTCATATCCA
>ONTY01000074.1 GCA_900320815.1 uncultured Pseudomonadota bacterium | reverse complement strand
CCGCCATGGCCGTGGGCGACGAGGCGTCTGCGCACTGCGGCGTGAACTTGTCAGACACGAGGTAGGCGTCCCTCGGCAGCCCCTTGAGAAAACCCGCCAGCGTTTTTTCCGAGGTGCCCATGCCGTAGGCGTAGGCGGTGTCCCAGAGGTTCAGCCCGTTTTTCATGGCGGCGTCAAAGACCGGGCGCAGCGCCTCCGCCGTCAGCGCGCCTCCGAAGGTGCCGTCATTGCCCCATGCCCATGCGCCCAGCGCGATTTTGGGTAAGTTCGTCATCGTTCAGTTTCCTTTGTTGAAATGGTGTCAGGCGTGCCGCTGCGCTCAACGCGCGGCACCGGTCAGTTCCCGGATTTTTTCTGCCAGCGCCCGGGCGTGCGCTTTGGCCTGCGCCGTCTGTTTGTCCCGCTCCGCCTCGCGGCGCCCCAGGTTGTAGCCGCCGGTATAGACCACTCCGGCAAAGTCCATGCCGCAGAGAGCGGCGAACTGCTGCAGCGGAATCTGGAACACCTCCATCGGATAGTTCATCCGCCCGCCCAGGCGGTAATGGCTTTCCGGCGCGCCCGAGGTCATGGACAGCAGCAGCTTCTTGCCGCCGAGCAAGCCGCCCTTGGCGTCGTGAGCGAAGCCGAAGACGAACACCTCCTCCTGCCAGCGTTTCATGATGGCGGGCGGCGTTGAGCCGGAGGAGATTCCGGTGATGGCGCCGCTTCTGGTGCGGGAAATCCACCACCGGCTGCTTCTGGGGTCGCAGGGCGGCTGGTTGCGCGCCATCTGCGCGGGCGGCAGCGCCGGAAGCCGCGTGGCCAAGGCAGTGAGCTGGATACGCGGGAACTTCAAAAACCCGCTTTCCGTGCCGGAGTTGGCCAAAAACGCGGGCATGAGCGAATCCAGCTTTTTCCGTGTGTTCCGCGAGGTGACGAGCCTCAGCCCGCTGCAGTTCCAGAAAACGCTCCGGCTCTACGAGGCGCAGCGCCTGCTGGTTTCGGGCGCGGCCAATGTGGAGAACACGGCCTACGCCGTGGGCTACGAAAGCGTCAGCCAGTTCGTGCGCGAGTACAAGCGCATGTTTGGCGAGCCGCCGAAGCGGGACACCGCCCGCCGCCGGGGTGCTGCGGCCAGGTAGCGGCTGGGCGGTGAGCGTCGGGGTATACATTCATCGTCGGTGATATAAGCGTGTTATGTGCTACTGTATATGTCAGTATATTGCATTGACAATATACTGGGATGATATATATATGAACGCCGGCTTATCTTACCGGCGATGATGCGATACCCTTGGCGCTTGAAGAAGTGTGGTGTCACTTTGCGGCGGCGGCAGTGTGCGTGCGGTGGGCAGGCGAGGGGCTACATTTCTCGTGGTGCGCCAATGGCTGGCTGCGGTGCTGCCTGTTTTGACGCGCTGTGCATCACCTGCTTTTCATGGACTACGACACCCTTTCCGCCCTGCGAGAGCGCCATCCGGCGTGGCGGCTTTTGGCGTCGCAGCACGCGCCGCTGGTGGCCAGTTTTTTGTATCGCGTCTTTATGGCGCCCAATGTGCGCGTGATGGGCGAGGCAGATTTGGCGGAGGCACTGGAAGATGAGTTGTTTGCCTTGCGCGCCCGGCTGAGAAATGGCGAATATTCAAAAAGTGCGCTGGAATATCTGAACGATTGGGCGGCACCTGAAAAAGGCTGGCTGCGCAAGTTTTACCAGCAGGGCACGGACGAGGCACAGTTTGATTTGACGCCGGCAGCGGAAAAGGCGCTGGCCTGGCTGCGGTCGCTGACCGAGCGCCCGTTTGTTGGCACCGAATCGCGTCTGCGGACGATTTTTACGCTGCTCGAGCAGATTTGCGCGGGCACCGAGGCTGACCCCGCCAAGCGTGTGGACGAATTGCTGAAAAAGCGCGAGGCGCTGGATGCCGAGATTGCGCGCGCCCGGGCGGGGGAGGCGCCGCTGCTTGATGACACGGCGGTAAAAGACCGCTTTCAGCAGTTTCAGCAATTGGCGCGCGAATTGCTGGCGGATTTTCGCGAGGTGGAACACAATTTTCGCCTGCTGGACCGCAAGGTGCGCGAGAAAATCGTGCGCTGGGAGGGTTCCAAAGGCGCTTTGCTGGATGAAATCATGGGCGCGCGCGATGCGATTGGCAATTCTGACCAGGGGCGCAGTTTTGCCGCATTCTGGGGATTTTTGATGTCCAGCCAGCGGCAGGAAGCATTCACCGCGCTGCTGGAGCAGGCGCTGGCGCTGCCTGCCGTGGCGCAGTTTTCCCCGGACCAGCGCCTGCGCCATGTGCATTATGACTGGCTGGAGGCGGGCGAGCACACGCAGCGCACGGTGGCGCTGCTGTCACAGCAATTGCGCCGTTTTCTGGACGACAAGGCGTTTCTGGAAAACCGCCGCATTATTGAACTGCTGCGCAATATTGAGGGCAAGGCGCTGGCGTTGCGCGAGAATATGCCCAAAGGTGTGGTGATGGAAATTGATGCGATGGGCGCGGATATTGAATTGCCGATGGAGCGCCCGCTGTTTGCGCCCAGCGTTGCGCTGCGCCTTGCCGATGCGCCGCTTGAGGCGGGCGATGGGGAGGTGGATACGGCGCGCCTATTCAGCCAGAGCGTGGTGGACAAGGCGCGGCTGCGCGCGGCCATCAGGCGCGCGCTGCGCGGGCAGTCGCACATTACGCTGCACGAGTTGGTGCAGGGCGAGCCGCTGCAGCACGGGCTGGCAGAGCTGGTGGCGTATCTGGAGCTGGCACACGCGGACGCTGCGCCCGGCGGCGTGCGTGCGGTGGTGGATGAGGGAGTGGCAGAGCCGATTCGCTGGCAGGCGTGCGATGCGGCGGGTCAGGCGGTGGTGCGCGAGGCGCGCCTGCCTCGGGTGATTTTCACGCGTTGACGGGGAAGGGCATGGAAGAAACAGAGATGGACACCGCACCGGGCGAGACGGCAGCGCCGCCGCAAGCGCCCGAGTTGTCGCTGCTGATGGTGCGCCTGCTCAAGGGCGTGCTCTACCGCGAAGATGATGAGCGGCTCTGGAGCCACCTGCTGCGCCTGCACGCGCGCGTGCGCGAGCTTGCCGGCGTGCTGCTGCTTGAGCTGGTGCTGGACGAGGCGGAGGGTTACGCCTTTCTGAAAAGCCGCCCGCAACCAGAGCAGGCATATGCAGAGGCACACTTGCCGAGGCTGGTGGCGCGCCGGCATTTGAGCTATTCCGTGAGCCTGCTGCTGGCGCTGCTGCGCCGCCGCATGTTCGAGGCGGACGCGAGTGGGGGCGAGGTGCGGCTGGTGCTCTCGCGCAGCGACATCGTGCAGCTGCTGCAGGTATTTTTGCCGGATGGCACGAATGAGGCGCGGCTTGTTGACCAGGTCGACGCCACCATCAAGAAGGTGGCGGACCTTGGCTTCCTGCGCCGCCTCACAGCTGCTGCGGGCAGTGCGCCGGGGCAGGCGCACTATGAGGTGCGGCGCATTCTCAAAGCCTTTGTGGACGCGCAGTGGCTCTCGGAGTTTGATGCGCGGCTTGCGGCGTACCGCACGGCGCAGGCGGACGGCGGCCAGCAGGGGGAGGCGGGCGATGACTGACGATGCAGCCGCAACGGCCTGCTGACGGGCGACATCGGCTCGGGCAAGTCCACGCTGGTGGACGCGCTCACCACGCTGCTCGTGCCGGCGGGCCGCGTGGCCTACAACAAGGCCGCTGGCGCCGAAGCGCGCGAGCGCACCTTGCGCTCCTACGTGCTGGGGCACTACAAGAGCGAGCGCAGCGCCACGGGGCACGCCCGCCCGGTGGCGCTGCGCGAGGCGGCAAAGAGCTATTCCGTCATCCTCGGCGTGTTCCGCAACGAAGGCTATGACCAGGAGGTGACGCTGGCGCAGGTCTTCTGGATGAAGGAGAAAAACGCCCAAGGGCAGCCGGAGCGGTTGTATGTGGCTGCCGAGCGCGCGCTTGCCATTGCCGGCGACTTCAGCGGCTTTGGCAGCGACATCAAGGCGCTGCGCAAAAAGCTGCGCGGCGCGGGCTGCGCGCTGTTTGAGGGCTTTCCGCCGTATGGTGCGTGGTTCCGGCGGCGTTTTGGCATTGAGGGCGAGCAGGCGCTGGAGCTGTTCCACCAGACGGTGTCCATGAAGTCTGTCGGCAACCTCACGGACTTTGTGCGCGGCTACATGCTCGAGCCCTTTGACGTGGACAGCCGCATTCAGGAGCTGCTGCACCACTTTGACGACCTGGAGTGCGCGCACCAGGCCGTGCTCCGGGCCAAGCGGCAAATCACTTTGCTCACGCCTCTGGTGGAAGACGGCCAGCGCCAGCAGGAAGAGGAGGCGCGCATCCAGGGCTGGCGCGAGGCGCGCGAGCAGCTTCACCCCTACTTTGCGCGGCTCAAGGGCGCGCTGCTGGAGCAGCGCATCGGACAACTGGAGCAGGAGGTCGCGCGGCTGCAGGCGAACATTGCGCGGCTGGACGCGCAGCGCGAAGAAGCGCGCCTGGAAGTGGGGCGGCTGGAGCGCGCCCGGCGTGAGAGCGGCGGCGAGCGTCTGGAAGAACTGGCCGCCGAAATCAGCCGTCTGGAGCGGGACAAGGCGCAGCGCGAGCAGCGCGCTGGGCGTTTTCAGGCGCTGCTTGGCAGCATTGGCGCGCCAGTGCCGGGCGACGAAGCCAGCTTTGCCACTCAGCGCAGCGGCATTGCCCAGCGTGCTGATGAACTGCGCGCCCGCATGGCCGAGGTGGACAACCGCGAGCGCGAAGACGGATTTGCATTGCGCCGGGGCAAGGAAGCGCACGCCGCAGTGTCCGAAGAAATTGCCAGCCTGCAGCAGCGCACCAGCAACATCAGCGCCGCACACATCGGCATTCGCAGCGCGCTGTGCGCCGCCCTCGCCATTGATGAGAGCGAGTTGCCCTTTGCTGGCGAACTCATTCAGGTGCGGGGCGACGCGCGCGACTGGGAGGGCGCCGCCGAGCGCCTGCTGCACAGCTTTGCCCTCGCGCTGCTGGTGCCCGATGAGCACTACAAGGCAGTGGCGGCGTGGGTGGAGCGCCAGCACCTTGGCGCGCGGCTGGTGTATTTCCACGTGCGTGCAGCCAAAGCTGCCGCTGGCGTTGCGGCGCTGCACCCGCACTCGCTCGTATACAAACTCGCCATCAAGCCCGACACACCGCACTACGAGTGGCTGGAGCAGCAGCTCGCGCGCCGCTTTGACTTTGCCTGCTGCAGCGATGTGGAGCAGCTGCGCCGCGAGCAGCGCGCCATCACGCGCGCCGGGCAAATCAAGGACAAAGGCGGGCGCCACGAAAAAGACGACCGCCACCGCATTGACGACCGCAGCCGCTACCTGCTCGGCTGAAGCAACGCCGACAAACTGCGCGCGCTGCGTGACGGGCGCCGGCGGCTGGAAGGGGAGCTGGCGGACCTGGGGCAGAAAGTCGCCGCCGCGCAGCAAGAGCGCAGGGCGCTGGAAGAGGGGCTGCAAACGCTGGCGCGGCTGGAAGAGTTCAGCAGCTTTGAGGACATTGACTGGCCAGGCCTGGTGCGGCGCATCGCCGCGCGGCAGCAAGAGCGCAGGCAGTTGGAAGCCGCCTCGGACGCGCTCCAGGAGCTTGGGCGCCAACTGGAGGCCGCCGAAGCGCGGCTGCAAGGGCTGGAAGCGCAGCGCACGCAAGCCCTGGGCGAGCAGGGCAAGGCCGAGAACAGGCTGGACAACGCGCAGGCTATGCGCCAGCAGGCGGGCAGCGTGTGGGATGAAGCGCCGCTGGATGAGGCGCAGACAGCGCGGCTGGAAAGCCTGCGCGCGCAGGCGCTGGGCGCAAAACAGCAACTGACCGTGGAATCGTGCGACAGGCGCGAGCAGGAGGTGCGCGGCTGGCTGCAAAATCATATTGACGCAGCAGAAAAACGCAGCAAGCGCCTCGCCGAGCGCATTATTGACGCCATGCGCGGCTTCAAGGAAGCATTCAAAACCGAAACGCTGGAAATGGACGTAGCGCTGGCTGCGCTGCCGGAATATGCGCGCATGCTGGAGGCGCTGCAAAGCGACGGGCTGCCGAGGTTTGAAGTGCGCTTCAAGGAACTGCTCAACGTCAACACCATCAATGAAATTGTCAGTTTCAAGGGGCAGCTTGAGCGCGAGCGCGAAACCATACGCGCGCGCGTGAGAATGATTAACCAGTCGCTGCAGGCCATTGACTACAACCCGGGGCGTTATATCGCACTGGTGGACACGCCCAGCCAGGATATGGAGGTGCGCCAGTTTCAGCAGGATTTGCGCGCCTGCACCGCAGGCATACTCGTCGGGGCGGAAGACGAACAGTATTCCGAAGCCAAATTCATGCAGGTCAAGGCCATTATTGACCGCTTCCGTGGGCGCGAGGGGCAGGTGGAATATGACCGGCGCTGGACAGCCAAAGTCACCGACGTGCGCAACTGGTTCCTGTTTTCTGCCAGCGAGCGTTGGCGCGAGGGCGATGCAGAATATGAGCATTATTCCGATTCCGGCGGCAAATCAGGCGGGCAAAAAGAAAAACTCGCCTACACCGTGCTGGCCGCAAGCCTGGCGTACCAGTTCGGGCTGGAATGGGGCGTGACGCGTTCGCGTTCATTTCGCTTTGTCGTAATTGACGAAGCATTTGGGCGCGGTTCGGACGAATCGGCGCACTATGGGCTGCAATTGTTTGAGCGGCTCAATTTGCAGCTGCTCATCGTCACGCCGCTGCAGAAAATCCACATCATTGAGCCATTCGTTGCCAGCGTCGCATTTGTGGCCAACGACGACGGGCGCGCATCGCAACTGTGCTGCATGACGATTGAGGAATACCGCGCACAAAAAGCCGCCGGGAGCCGCGCGCCATGACGGGCGACTGGAGCACGCCAGACGATGTGCGCGCGCAGGTGCAGCGCCTCTGGCAGCGGGGCGAGTTGCTGCGCGCCGCCGTGGACGGCGACGCGCTCCAGTGGCCGCTGCGCCTGAGGATGCGCGTGCCCGGCGCCGCCGAGCTTGCCGCGCGCTTTGAAGACGTGCGCGCCTGGGTGCGCGCGCTGGCGGGCATGGCACATGTGCGCCTTGAGTGGCGGCAGTGGCGGCACCGCGTGCTGGGCGAGCAACGCTTTCCGGCGGCGCTGTGGCTGGATAGCCTGCCGGATGCCCTCGCCCTCATCGGCAAGGGGCGCGAGGCGCAGCGTTTTGCCGCGCTCTGGCAGCGCACCGCAGCCGCGCAACCCGCACTGCTGGCGTGGCTGGCGCGCCGCCCGCTGCGCGCGCTGGAACTGGCGGATTGCTGGGAGCGCCTCTTGGCGGTTGTGGCGTGGCTGCAGGCGCACCCGCGCCCCGGCGTGTACCTGCGCCAGGTGGACGCGCCGGGCGTGGACAGCAAATTCATCGAAGCGCACAAGGGCGTGCTGGCCGCGCTGCTGGATGTGGCGCTGCCGCCGCACGCCATTGACGCGCAGGCGGCGGGCGCGGCGCACTTTGCGCGCCGCTACGGATTTCTGGACAAGCCCGTGCGCATCCGCCTGCGCCTGCTGGACGCGGCGCTGCCCAGCGTGCCCGGCGCCGCTGGGCTGCTTGCCGACATCACGCTGGATGCGGCCAGCTTTGCGGCGCTGCAGCTGCCCGTGCAGCGCGTCTTCATCACGGAAAACGAAACCAACTTTCTCGCCTTTCCGCCCGCAGCCGGCGCCATCGCCGTCTTTGGCGCCGGCTACGGCTGGCAGGCGCTGGCGCGCGCGGCGTGGCTGCAGCGCTGCCGCGTGCACTACTGGGGCGACATTGACACGCACGGCTTCGCCATCCTCAACCAGTTGCGCGCGCACCTGCCCGCCGCCGCCTCGCTGCTCATGGACGAGGAAACGCTGCTCGCGCACCGCGCGCACTGGGGCGAAGAGGCCGCGCCCACGCAGCACGACTTGCCGCTGCTCACGCCGCAAGAGGCCGCCGTCTACGACGCGCTGCGCCGTGACCGCCACCAGCCCAAAGTGCGCCTGGAGCAGGAACGCATCGGCTACGGCTGGCTCTGCGCGCGGCTGGAAAATCTATATACCCCGTAAAATAAACACAGATTTCCCTTGGTTTATGCTGGCAATTGCGCATATACCAAAGAAAACTCGGCAAAATCTGCTGCACAACCGAGAAGCGGTGGCGCCTTGCTCTCGGCCAGTATGTGTGACGTCAACAGCAGGCCAACAGCGCCCAGATTTCAAGAGTATCAATCATTTGCCGGCATAATTTGCCGGCAAACACGCTCAATCATATGGAGTATCGGCCACAAAATGCCCAGACTTGCCACCGCTTTTTTCCAGCAGCCGCACGCTGCCGATGGTCATGGCGCGGTCGGCGGCTTTGCACATGTCGTAGATGGTGAGCAGGGCAATGTGCACGGCGGTGAGCGCCTCCATCTCCACGCCCGTCGGCCCCACGGTTTCCGCAGTGGCGGTGCAACGCACGGCGGGCGCGGGCGCGTCCAGCGTCTCAAAGTCCAATGCCACGCGCGTGAGCGCAATGGGGTGGCACAAGGGAATGAGTTCACTGGTTTTCTTGGCCGCCATGATGCCCGCCACGCGCGCCACGCCCAGCACGTCGCCCTTGTGCGCGCTGCCCGTGCGAATCAGCGCCAGCGTCGCCGGCTGCATTTCAATGTGCCCGCTGGCGCGTGCCACGCGCCGCGTGGCGGCTTTGGCGCCCACATCCACCATGTGCGCAGCGCCACTGGCGTCAAAGTGCGTCAGGCGCGCCGCTCCTGTCTCGTTTGTGCTCATCATCAATACCTCGCGCGGGCATGATAGGCAGCCTGCGCTGCACACCACGGAGAGATGTCATGAAACTGCCCGCCGCCCTTGCCCTCGCTTGCGCCCTGGCGCTGCCCGCTGCACCGCTGCCCGCCCAGCAGAGCGCGCCGCTGCCTGCGCTGGGCGACGCCGGGCTGATGGGCAGCGCCGAGGAGCGGCGGTTGGGCGACGAAATCGCGCGCAGCATCTACCGCGACCCGGACTGGCTGGACGACGCCATCCTTGGCGAATACGTCGATGGCATCTGGCAGCGCCTGCTGGCCGCAGCGCAGCGGCGCGGAGAGTTGAACGCGGAGATGGCCGAACGCTACGCCTGGCGCATCCTCATCGGACGCGACGCCACCATCAACGCCTTTGCCCTGCCGGGCGGCTATTTCGGGCTGCACACCGGACTGCTTGGCCTGGTGGCCAGCCGCGATGAACTCGCCTCGGTGCTCGCGCACGAGCTCACGCACGTCACGCAGCGCCACATCGCGCGCATGGTCAGTCAGGAGGCGCGGCAGACGCCGCTCATGCTCGCCGCGATGGTGCTGGGCGCGCTGGCGATGGGCAGCAACGCGCAGGCGGGCGCCGCCATCATGGCAGGCGGGCAGGCCGCCGTCATCCAGCAGCAGCTGAACTATTCGCGCGCCATGGAAAGCGAGGCCGACCGCATCGGCTGGGGCGTGCTCACGGCGGCGGGCTACTCGCCGCGCGGCGCAGCCGCCATGTTTGAGCGCCTGCAGCGCGCCAGCGGCTTCAACGACAGCGGCGAGTGGCCGTACCTGCGCAGCCACCCGCTCACCGTGCAGCGCATTGGCGAGGCGCAGCAGCGCCAGCAGCAGGCGGGCGCCCCCGCGCTGGCGCCCGATGCGGAAGCCCTGCTCATGGCCGCGCGTGCGCGCGTGCTTGGGCGCCCAGGCACCGATGCGCTGCGCGCCTGGGCTGCGGCGCCGCAGCAGGCGGGCTTTGACAAGTTGCTTGCGCCAGAGCGCGCCGCTGCGCTCTACGCCGCCGCGCTTTCGCAGCGCGAGTTGCGGGACGTGAAAAGCGCGCTGCAAATGAGCGAGCGCCTGCTGCAGGAAACCAAAGGCCAGGGCGGCGCCGCGCAACAAGCCGCGCTGCTGCACGCTGAACTGCTGCTCGCTGACGCTCAGCCCACCGCCGCGCTGCGCGCGCTGGGGAACATGCCAGCCGTCAAAGCCGCCAAAGGCGCTGGCGTGCCGCACGCCGCCAGCCAGCGCGGGCGTGCCGCCATGCTGCTGCGCGCCGCCGCCAACGCGCGCCTGGGCGATGCCAAGTTCAACGCCGACAGCGCCGCCGAACTGCAAGACTGGCCGAAGGCGAAGTCTTCATGGCGCGGCTGGACTGGGAGGGAGCGATTGAACGCTTTCGCGCCGCGCAGCAGCACAGCCGCAGCGCCAAAGAGCCAGCGGCGCGCATCGACGCCGCCATCATCGACGCGCGCCTGGCTGCTGCGCGTGAGGCGCAAAAGCGGCAGGAAGAGGCAAGCAAAAAGAAACAGTAATGCGCGCGCCCGCCGCTGCCATGTGTGCCGTGCCGTGCGCCTTTTCCTGCTCAATTGCAGCAGGCGCTGCTGGGCGTGCGTTCCACATCCCACGCCAGCGGCTGCCCGGCATACAGCGGGCGCACGCGCTGACCAGCGCCGCATTCCACACACTCAGGGACGCGCCAGGGAGATTTTTTCAAGATAATTTTTTCGTGATTTCTTGGTAATCCGTAAAAATCAGCACCGTAGTGGCTGGCAAACCCTTCCAGTTTATCCAGCGCCCCAGCCGCTTCAAACGCCTGTGCATACAGCGCCAGCGCGCCCAGCGCCGTATAGCAGCCCGCGCAGCCGCATGCAGCCTCTTTTGCCCCCACCGGGTGCGGCGCGCTGTCCGTGCCAAGGAAAAAACGGGGGTGCCCGCTCGTTGCCGCCATCACCAGCGCCTGGCGGTGTGTTTCCCGTTTCAATACCGGCAGGCAATAGCGGTGCGGGCGCAGCCCGCCTTCAAATATGGCATTGCGGTTGAGCAGCAAATGGTGCGCCGTGATGCTGGCGCCCAGCAAATCGCCCGCTTGCTGCACGTATTGCACGGCATCGCGTGTGGTCACATGTTCAAACACCATTTTCAGCGCCGGAAAATCGCGCCGCAGCGGCGCCAGCACACGTTCAATAAACACCGCCTCGCGGTCAAAAATATCCACTGCCGGGTCCGTGACCTCGGCGTGCAGCAGCAGCAGCAGCCCTTCGCGCTGCATCGCTTCCAGAACATGGTATATGCGCCGCACCTCGCGCACCCCGGCGCTGCTGTTTGTCGTCGCGCCTGCCGGATACAGTTTGCACGCCACAATACCTGCCTCTTTCGCGCGACGCATTTCGTCGGGCGGCGTGCCTTGCGTCAAATACAGCGTCATGAGCGGCTCAAAATGTGTTTTTTCAGGCAGCGCCGCCAAAATGCGCTGGCGATAGGCCAAGGCTTGTTCCGTATTTACAACCGGCGGTTTCAAATTGGGCATGATGATGGCGCGCGCAAACTGCGCCGCGCTGTGGGGCAGCACAGCAGCCAGCATGGCGCCGTCGCGCAGGTGCAGGTGCCAGTCATCCGGGCGCGTGATATGCAGCACGCCACTGGCGGGCTGGGAAGGAGCGAGAGATTCAGCAGTATTCATGGCCATAATTGTCGCACCGCTGCGGCAACATTGCCGCGCCTTGCCGTGTGCGGGCGCGTATGCAAAATGTGCCGCTGCATTTTGTATAAACCGCCTGCCGCGCGGGTTCAAGGAGAATGGACGATGAAGCGTTTTTTTCTTGTGTGCTGCGCCGTTGCTGCCGCCTGCAGCGTCAGCGCCGGCACATTTGACCACTGCCGCATGCGCACCGTCACCACCCAGCAAGGCAAACGCATCCGCATGCGCCAGTGTCCGCGCTCAGCGTCGCCGCGCGACTTCAACGACGCTGAATGCAAAGTGGAATACGGCGACCTCTGGACCTGTGTGCCCAAAGACTATGACGAAGTCTTCAAACCCCGCGACAGGCGCGGCAGGTGCAGCAAACGCTACGGCAAACCCTACAGTTGCGAGCGGCATTAAAACCGCAGCAAAAAAACACACACCCGCGCGCCACACAATACGCGCAACCTCCCACCCACCAAAAATCCAAAAAACAGGAGCAGCACAGCAATGAAAGCATTTTTCATCATTTCTGTATCAGCCGCCGCTGTGGCGCTGTCCGCATCTGGCTGCGTCACGATT
>ONTY01000042.1 GCA_900320815.1 uncultured Pseudomonadota bacterium | reverse complement strand
CGCGGCGCACGGCCTTGCCCTTCGTGTGGCGTGGACCAGGGGCGCGTGGCCACTTCCCACGCAAAGCCGCCGCCCGTGCCGCTGTGCTGCACGCCTTGTTCGGGTACAGCGGGCAGCAGTTCCAGCAGGGAAGAGGCAAGTGCCATGGCCTGCCCCTGCTGCTGCACTTGGGCGACTTGCCCGGCGCTGCCCCCAGAGATGCGATACAGCAGCCCCAGCGACATGGCCATGATGGAAAAGGCGACGATGACTTCGAGCAGCGAAAAGCCACGTTGTTCGCTTTTTCTCTTTGAGTATGCTGCTTTTGCCGGCATATCTTGCGGGCAAGCGCCATTCAAGCTATGGGGTATAGAGGCTGCCCCCACACTCCCGACAACATCTTCTGTTGCCTGTAATTGGTCTGGGTATGCTGTGCTTGCCCGCGTGTTTTGCGGGTAATTCATGATTTTGTGTTGGAGTATTTTTTGCGCATTTTGTGATTTTGAAGGGTATATCCATGTTGCCTGAGAATAACAACGGCTGCACTCCTTCATTTGATTGAGTATGTAGCGCAGAAAAGATTCCGATGCGCGCCCCAGCGCTGCCTGCCATGCACTGCTGCCGCTCATGGTTGCAGCGCCTCCTGCTGCACGCGGGCGCTGAACCAGTCCACGCGCAGGCGCACGCCGTTGCCGGAGGGACGCAGGATGTCCAGACTGCCGCCGCTGGCGCCGCCTTGCGGCAAAAAGCGCACGGCCATGAACGCTTCTTGGCCGTTGGTGCCTTGCTCTTGCGCTGCCATCACGGCGTGCATTTCCAGGGGTTCGGGCAGTGTGTAGCTGCCGGCGCCTTCGGCACCAAAGCGCCGCCCTTGCAGGTCCACGATGAAGCGCACCTCTGCGCCGCTGGACATGGCGCGCAGCCGCGCGCCGCGCATCGCGTCCAGCGCGGCGCGCACGCTGGCGCGGTACTGCGCGCCCTCGTGCAGGCGCGCAAACGCCATCGGCAGCGCGCCGGCAGCCAGCGCCATGAGCGCGAGCACGACGAGCAGTTCGATGAGGGTGAAGCCACGGGCAGTGGCAGCAGCGGGCATGGCGCGGGCGTGTGTTCAGGAGCGGCTGCGGATGTCGGCGTTTTCGCCGTCGCCGCCGGGGGCGTTGTCGGCGCCGAGTGTGAACACTTCCATGCCGCCGCTGGCGCCCGGGTTGGCGTAGTGGTAGGGGTTGCCCCAGGGGTCAGCAGGCAGACTGCTTCCCTTGAGGTAGGGGCCGTTCCAGCCGGTCAGCGAGCCGGGGTTGGCGATGAGTGCCTGCAACCCTTCGTTGTTGGTGGGGTAGCGCCCCACGTCCAGGCGGAAGGTGTCGAGCGCGTTTTCAAAATTGGCAATTTGCACGATGGCGGTTTTGCTCTTGGCGCCGCCAAACTGCTTCATCACCGCTGGGCCGGCGACGGTGGCGAGCATGGCCAAAATGGCCAGCACCACCAGCAGTTCAATGAGGGTGAAGCCGCGCGTGCGGCAGCGGCGGCAGGCGTTGCGTTGCATAGGTGTGTTCCTTTGTGGGTGCGGCGGGCGTGTCAGCCAGCCAGGGAGTTGATGGACAGGATGCCCATCAGGATGGAGACGATGATGCCGGCAATCAGCAGCCCGAGCGTGATGATGAGCAGGGGCTCGAGCATGGTGAGCGCACGGCGGATGCCGGTTTCTACCTCGCCGTCGAGCACCTGGGCGAGTTCCAGCATCATGGGGCCGATGCGCCCGGTTTCCTCGCCCACGCGCGCCAGGTTGATGGCCAGCGGCTCAAAAATGCCGCTGGCGTTCATTGCTGCCGTGATGCGTCCGCCGCCCTTGACCAGGGGTGCCATTTTTTCCAGCGGCGCGCGCAGGTTGGCGTTGCCCACGGTGCCGCAGGCAATCTCCAGGGCCGTGAGCAGCGGCACACCGCCGATGAGCAGCGTGCCCAGTGAGCGCGCAAACAGCGTGATTTCATAGTTGTAGATGAGCCGTCCAAGGATGGGCAGGCGCAGCGCCACGCGCTGCCGCCACGCTTGCCCGCCAGGCGAGGCAAGCCAGCGCCACAGCGCCCAGCCCAGCACCGCTGCCAGGATGCCCCACAGCCAGCCGTAGTGGCGCAGAGCGTGGCTCATGGCCATGACGGCACGTGTGGGCAGTGGCAGCGCCTGCCCCATGTCCTGAAACAGCTGCTCGAATTGCGGCACCACAAAGCCCAGCATGCCAATCAGCGAGATGAGCGCGACGGCCAGCAGCACGCTGGGATACGCCAGCGCACTCTTGACGCTCTCGCGCAAGGAGCGCAGCCGCTGCAGGTGCGCCACCAGGCGCTCGAGCACCTGTGGCATCTGCCCGCCTACTTCGCCCGAGCGCACCATGTTGATGTAGAAGTCGCCAAAGTACTTGCGGCGCGCATCCAGTGCGCGGCTAAAGGGGGCGCCGCCTTTCACGTCGCTCAGGATGCCTTCCAGCAGTGTGCGCACGCTGGGCTTGGCGCTCATTTCAATGAGGACGTTGAGCGCGCTGTCCAGCGCCAGCCCGGCGCGCAGCATGATGGCCAACTCGTTGCTGAACGCCAGCACGTCGGCCGCTTTCACGGGCGCGCTGGAGGTGCGGCGGCTGCGGCGCAGCACGCCTGCGGCGCCGCTGCCACTGCCCGCCGCCTGGTCAACGCGAATGGGCGTCAGCCCCCGCTCGCGCAGTTGCCGCAGCACATCGTCGGCAGTTGCCGCTTCGCTGTGGCCTTGCAGCATGTGTCCGTCAGCGGCAGCGGCGCGCCAGGTGAACTCAGGCATCGCTTTGGTCCTGTGTCACGCGCAGCACCTCATCCAGGCTGGTGATGCCAACAGCCACTTTCCGCAGCCCATCGTCATAGAGCGTGTGCATGCCTTTTTTGATGGCCAGCGCGTGCAAGCTGCCGGCGTCGCTGCCGCGCAAGATGGCGCTGCGCATTTCCTCGTCAATGACCAGCAACTCATGGATGCCGCAGCGCCCCTGGTAGCCGCTGCCCCGGCACGCATCGCACCCCACGGCGTAGTAGACAGGCGCACCAGCGGGCAGGAAGCGCCCCAGCCCGGTGCGCCGCAAGGCTTCGGCGTCTGGGTACTGCGGCATGCGGCAGTGCTGGCACAGCCGCCGCACCAGGCGCTGTGCAAGCACGCCGTTGACGGTGGAGGTAATCAGGTAGCTCTCCACGCCCATGTCCTGCATGCGCACCACGGCACTGGCGGCGGTGTTGGTGTGCAGCGTGGAGAGCACCAGGTGACCGGTGAGCGAGGACTGCACGGCAATTTGCGCCGTCTCGCCATCGCGCATTTCGCCAATCATGATGATGTCCGGGTCCTGGCGCAGGATGGAGCGCAGCGCGCTGGCAAAGGTCAGGTTGATTTGTGCGTGTACCTGCACCTGGACGATGCCATCGAGCTGGTATTCCACCGGGTCTTCGACGGTGATGATTTTTTGCGAGGCCGAGTCCAGCTTGGCCAGTGCGGCATACAGCGTCGTTGTCTTGCCTGACCCCGTCGGCCCGGTGACCAGCAAGATGCCGTGCGGGCGCTCGAGCAGCTGGCGGAAGCTGCGCAGCGTATCGGGTGAAAAACCCATGTCCTCCAGCCCCAGGCGCACGCTGGCGCGGTCGAGCACGCGCATCACCACGCTCTCGCCCCAGGCGGTGGGCAGCGTGGAGACGCGCAAATCCAGCTCGCGGCCTTTGACACGCGTTTTGATGCGCCCGTCTTGCGGCAGGCGGCGTTCGGCAATGTCCAGGTGCGCCAGCAGCTTCACGCGCGAACTCACCGCCGCGCCCTGCTGCACGGGCAGCACTTCGCCGCCCAGCAGCACGCCGTCCACGCGGTAGCGCACATGCAGCCCGTCTTCAAACGGCTCCAGGTGAATGTCGGAGGCGCGCAGGTCAATCACGCGGGCGATGATGGCGTTCACATGCCGGATGACGGGCGCCTCGCTGGCCAGGTCGCGCAGGTGCTCCACAAAGTCGCCCGCGTCGCCCGCATCCAGCGCCATGAGGTCGGAGCCTTCAAACGCCTCTTCCTCGCTCCTGCGCTGCAAGGCAGCGTCAATCTCGCTGCCCAGCCCCACAGCGGGGCGCACCGTCATGCCCGTGGACAGGTGCAGCGCCTTGGTCACAAAGGCGTCGTAGGGCGCGCGCATCGCCACCGCCAATTGGTGCCCGGACACGCGCAGCGGCAGCACGTGGTGGCGGCGCAAAAACTCTGACTGCGCGCCCGGCACTTCTGGCGGCGTTTGCGGAAACACCTCGGCAGGCACCAGAGGCAGTCCAAGGTGGTCAGCCAGTGCCTGGGCAGCGTCTGCCTCCGACACCAGCCCCAGGCTCACCAGCACCGCGTCCAGTGTGCCGCCCATCTCGCGGCGTGCGGCCAGTGCGCGCTCCAGGTCACGCGCGCCCAGCTTGCCCGCCCGCACCAGCAGCTGCCCATACGCCGACCAATCCGGCGTGGCAATGTTTTCTCCCGTATCGGCGGGGGCGGCGTTTGCTTCGGTGAAATCAGGCATGGGGATTCAAGACAGCACAGGGGGTGGGGCGCAAAGGGCGGCAATGCTAGCAGCCACTGTCGCCGGCAGCCGCAGTGTCTCAACTTCGGCAAGAGCCGCATATCCAATGGGTATCATTCCACTGCCAGCATATATAGCGGGTATTACAATAGATAAGCGATGGGTATGAGATTTGGGAAGGGTATGGAGCAGCCGCACCCGCCAGCTGCCCTCAGTTTTGAAGTGGCCCCTTAGAAGCTGTAGCAAATGCCCAGCCCCCAGTTGTTTTGCCCGTCCAGACGCAGCGCGGCGCCATAGGCAAAGGTGTGCTTGGAGAAGGCGTAGCGCGCTTCCACCACGGCATTGGTCATTTTTTTGCCGTGCCACTGGTTTTTTGTATCGCGCACCAGGTCAGCAGCCAGTGTGATGGCGCCCATGCTGACGCTGGCGCCAAGGCTCCATCCCCGGCGGCGCAGTTCTGGCACCCCTTCGGTGCTGGCGCTGTTATAGCTGGCGGCAATGGCAACGCTGCCCAGGCTGTATTTGCCACCCATGTGGTAGTTGGTGCTGCCGCCGTCGGCGCCTTTATTGATGCCCACACCTGCGGTCAGCGGAGCGCGCGTGTATTTCAATCCCAGGTCCCAGATATTTTTTTTCGCGCCCGCATCATTTTTTGAAATAAATGCAGCGGCCACCTGGAAATCGCCCATATCAGGGCTGGTGTAGACAAAAGCACTGCTGGCGCGTTTGCCCAGACCGGCAGCCTCAAAGCTGTTGTTGAGCGGGGAATAGTTGGCGCCGCTGGTGATTTCGTAGGCCGCCTGCGCCAGCAGGCTGGGCGTGAACTGGCGCCCGAGTTTGAGCGTGCCCCAGGCGCTGCCCAGCCACAGCGCCGCTTGCCGCTGCAAAAACGCGGGCACGCGGTCGGCGGCGCCGTCGTCCAGGTCCAGCCCGGTTTCCAGCACAAAGCCTGCGCGTAGGCCAGCGCCCAAGTCTTCTGCACCACGCAGTCCGAAGCGGCTGTTGACGTTGTTCATCAGGCTGTGGCTGGTGAACTGGGTGCGGCCATTGCCGCCTTCAACGTCCGGGTAGACAAAGGGGTTTTGCCCAGCGCGTGGGTCTTTGGCAGACAGCGTGCGGATGCGCCCAATGCCAGCGTCGGCAATGCCGTAGACGATCACGGGCGATTGGGCAAGAGCGGGGGCGCACAGCGTGGCACACGCCGCCAGCGTCAACACTGTTTTTCTCATCGTCGTCTTTCCAGAAAAACTCAAAAAGCCAGCCGCACGGCACCAGGGTTTGTGCGCCGCAGCAATGCGGTATCAGCATTGCCGCATGCTTCCATGAAGAAGTGCCGCAGCGAGGCATCCGTTTGGCTGTGAAAAAAACACATTTTGACGCGGCGCAACAAAAAATTCTTCATCTTTCGTTGCTGCGACGCAATAAAACGCTTTGCCATGCCTGACAGCCGCCCTACACTGCGGTGCATCGCAGCTTGGTTGCTGTTCCTGGCTGCGAGGCGATTGTCTCCTCCACCCCCTTCAACAAGGTGGATTTGGGTTCCGGTGCCGCAAGGCACTGGAACCTTTTTTTTGTGTGATGCAACATCGCCGCTGGCAGAAAAAAAGAGGGGGAGGGGGGGCCGGGAGGAGAGAGCGGCGCGATGGCGCAACTTGCCCAGCCCCTTAGCATGGGGGGGGCATATCTTCGTGTGACTGGAACAGGTGCCCCCGAACCCGCCCATGAAAAAAGCCGTCCGGCTTGACGCTGCTGGACGGCTTTGGGCTTGTCTTTGGAGCGGGCGATGGGAATCGAACCCACGTTAAGAGCTTGGGAAGCTCCTGTCCTACCATTGAACGACGCCCGCGCTGCTGCGAAAAGGGGCAGATTGTAGAGCAGCCGTTGCTGCTGCATTGCCGTTCATTACGGCGCCTTCCAGCGTGGCGGGATATGGCCCTGCCACGTAGTCGCCACACGCCAGCAGCGCGGGGGCGATGCGCTGCGGCGGGCGCAGCAGCGCGGGGGTGCAGGCAAAGGTGGCGCGCCGCTCGCAGTGGGTGTGCAGCGGCTGCGCGTGCAGTCCCAGCTGCGCCTGCGCCTGTGCCAGCGTCTGCCGCTCTTCCCACGCCCGCTCGCCGCTGCTGGCACTGATGACGAAGGCCAGGACGCACGTCCCATCTGCCCGCCCATCTGTTTTTCCAGCAATGGCGGCGCGGTTGAAGACGAATTGCGCCGGCGCCTCAACGCCGCTGTGCAGCACCAGCATGGGGGGCAGGCGGCGCGCAGCGGCAGCTTCCACGCAGGCGTAGACGCATGTGATGGGGCGCATCTCCAGCGCAGCGGCGGCGCGCTGCCAGCGCCGCAGCTCGGCAGCCAGCGCGGGTGGCGCGCCCAGCGCAGCGCGCTGCACCAGGCGCGCGGCGCTGGGTGCATCAGTGGCCAGCAGCACAGCGTCAAAGGCTTGGCCAGCCACCAGCCAGTGCGGCTGCCTCCAGTGCAGCGCCTGCACGCGCTGCCCAAGATGCAGCGTGGCGCCATGTGCCGCCAGAAAACGCAGTGCCGGCGCGGGCAGCACCTCGCCCAGCGGAGCGCGCGGCAGCAGCACATCAGAGGCTGCGCGGCGGCACAGCGCCTTGCGCAGCACGCGCAAAAACACGGCGGCGCTGGCTTGCGGCAGCGGCGTGTTGAGCGCCGAGATGCACAGCGGCTCAATGAAGTCAGCGATAAGGCGCGGCGGCAGCCCGGCGCCGAGTTGCTCCACGCTGGCGCTGTCCTCGCACGCAAAACCCGCGCGCTGCCAGCGGGCGGCGGCACGCAGCAGTGCCCAACGCTCGCCCCAGCGCCAACCGCGCGCCGCAGCAATGCCCGCCAGCGCGTGCAAAGGGGCGGGAAGCGCAGGCAGCGCCAGCCCGCTGCCATCGGCGTAGCGCAGCGCCAGCGGCGCGCGCAAAAACACGCGCTCCTGCTGCATGCCAAGCGCGCGCAGCAGAGCCAGCGTGTGCGTGTAGGCGCCAAGCAAGACGTGTTGGCCGCTGTCGAGCACCTCGCCGCCGGCCAGTGGCACGCTGCGCGCTCTGCCGCCTGCCTGCCGCGCCGCTTCAAACAGCGTCACGGCGCAGCCTGCCTGCTGAGCGCGCACGGCAGCAGCCAACCCCGCCCAACCCGCGCCGATGATGGCGATGCGCGGCGCACGGTGCGTTTCCAATTCCATACCTTTTCCTTTTGGTATTGCCTTGCTTGCCCGCTTGTTACGCCGGCAAACAGTGGTCATATTGATTGGTATATATATCCTGTGCAGTCACCCGCCTGCAATTTCTTGTGCGGCACCCTTTGATGCTCCACGATGGCAACGTGTCAATATCGCACGACAAAAGCGCATGGTATCGAATGGTATATTGCCGTATGCCGGCATATAAAGCGGGTGATACAAGCAAATCTCAAGGGGTATTTGGCTGGCTGGCTTGAGAGGCAGGGGCAGCGGCCGGCGTCGCTTGCAGCGGCGCGGCCCAGGCACGGCGCCAGGCAGTGGCCCAGGCGGCCAGGTCTTCGGGGGCG
>ONTY01000285.1 GCA_900320815.1 uncultured Pseudomonadota bacterium | reverse complement strand
CGCCGCCCAAGCGCCGACGCCAACCGTCATGAGAACAGAGAGCAGCGTCATCGCCTGAGCCGCACGATTCGCCGGCGGCTTGCCGTCCGTCGGCGCAGGCACGTTCTTCGCCTGCAGCAGCACCAGCGCAGCGGGGCGATGAGGCAGCCCCTACCACCCCCAAGACTGCAGAAGTTGCATCAACCGCATCTGCGTCCGCTTCTACCGCCCCGCTCCCTCAAGAGGAAAAGGAGCGCGTGCTGACAGTGCCCGTGAAAAAAACGGGTCATGCCAAGCGCCTGACGCCTGGCGAGCGCCAAGAGATGCGCGAGCAAATCCGCCAGGCCGCCGAAGACAGTGGCCAAGCGCAAACGCCATAGGTGCCGCAGGATACGTGGCAAGAGAGAAGGGACAGGGAGGCACGCTGACATTGCCTTTTATATCCCAGATAGTATCATAAGCATTGCCCGCACAAGTTGCGGGCAATTTCTATTTGAGGTGCTTGGTATTGGAATGAGATAATATACCCAATGAAATTGCATTGCATTGCCAGCGTATCTTGCTGGTATGCTACTAGATACTAGTACATAAGGCATGTGCCGACAGATCAGAAAAGGAGCATAAAAAAGCCGCCCAGTTGGGCGGCTTTTTTCAGGTGGGAAAAGGGGGGCGGGTTCAAGCAGCTTTGAGTGCCTTGACCGCTTGCAGCACTTCTTCCACATGGCCAGGGATTTTCAGCCCCCGCCATTCCTGCACCAGCACGCCGTCGGTGTTGATGAGGAAGGTGCTGCGTTCAATACCTTTCACCTTGCGTCCGTACATAATTTTGTTTTTCACCACGCCAAACATGTGGCAGAGCTTTTCTTCAGTGTCGGCAATCAGTTCAAATGGTAGCCCGAGTTTTTCTTTGAATTTGGTGTGCGAGTCCATATTGTCACGGCACACGCCAAATACGGTGGCACCGGCGGCAACAAAATCGTCGTGGCGGTCGCGGAATTCTTCCGCTTCTTTGGTGCAGGCTGGTGTGTTGTCTTTGGGATAGAAATACAGCACCAGCGTGGTGCCGATGTGCGAGATGTTGCTGACCTGGATGCCGCCGGTGGCAACGGCTTCAAATTCAGGCAAAGGTTTGTTGAGGCTAATTGCCATAGCAATGTCAATCTTTTGGAAAAGGAAAGGGAATACGCCGCCCGCACAGCGCGGCGGATGCAAGCAGGGTATGGGGCGCGCAAAGGGCGCTATTTTAGCGCCTTGCCGGGCACGGTGCCTGCGATGGTGGGCAGCAGCAGTGCAACGGCGACGCGTCGCCCCTCGCTGGCGAGTACGTTCCAGGTGCGGCAGGCGGCGGCGGTATCCATGCTCTCTGGCGACAGGCCGGCGCGCAGCAGCGGCGCCAGCAGCACAGGGGCGGGAAAGCGCAGCCGCGCCCCGCTGCCAAAGAGCACAACGTCGGGTTGCCCCTCGGCAAGCTGGGCGAAATCGTCGGCGCGCAAAGCCTCAAAGCCTGCATTGCCCCAGGGCAGTGCCTCGCGGCTCCACGAGCGCAGCAGCACGCTGCGGGTGATGCGCTGCCCGGCCCAGGTGATGCCATCTGGCCCGCAGGCGGTGATGGCGTGGGCGAAGTGTTCGGCGTGCAGCTGCATGGAGTGGGCGGAGAAGGGTGGGTCAGTGTGCTTCAATTGTGCGATTGTTTTTCCCCGAAAGAGAAGGGCTGTCGGCCATGAAACCCATTTGCAAATCTTCCAAGCTCGCCAATGTGCTCTACGACGTGCGCGGCCCCATCGTGGAGGCGGCGCAGCAGATGGAGGAAGAGGGACAGAAAATCATCAAGCTCAACATCGGCAACATGGCGCCCTTTGGCCTGCTGCCGCCCGATGAAATCGTGCAGGACATGATTCGCAACCTGCCGCGCTCGGCGGGCTACTCGGACAGCAAGGGCATCTTCTCGGCGCGCAAGGCCGTCGTTCACTACACGCAGCAGCAGGGCGTGCCCGGCGTGACTGTGGATGATGTGTATCTGGGCAACGGCGCCAGCGACCTCATCAACATGGCGGTGAACGCGCTGCTCTCGGAGGGCGACGAAATGCTGCTGCCCGCGCCTGACTACCCGCTCTGGACGGCGGTGGCGAGCCTCTCCGGTGGGCGCCCTGTGCACTACGTGTGCGACGAGGCCAATGGCTGGCTGCCCGATCTGGACGATATGCGCCGCAAAATCACCAAGCGCACCAAGGCCATCGTCCTCATCAACCCCAACAACCCCACCGGCGCGCTGTATCCCGACGAGGTGCTGCGCGCCATCGTGGAGCTGGCGCGCGAGCACGGCCTCGTCATCATGGCCGACGAGGTCTACGACAAAGTGCTCTACGAGGGCGCGCGGCACACGGCGATTGCCTCGCTTGCCGGCGGCGAGGTGCTCACGCTCACCTTCAACTCGCTGTCCAAGGCGTACCGCTCCTGCGGCTACCGCGCCGGCTGGATGGTGATTTCCGGCGACAAGTCGCAAGCGCGCGACTACATCGAGGGGCTGAACATGCTGGCGAACATCAAGCTCGGCAGCAACGTCTCCGCGGTCCTGAAGAAGA
>ONTY01000041.1 GCA_900320815.1 uncultured Pseudomonadota bacterium | reverse complement strand
GGCTGGCGGCTGCTGCAGCGCCTGGGCGCCGCGCCCGTGGAAGGCGTGGCGGTGATGGACTTGCCCGAACTCGGCGGCTCCGCGCACCTGCGCGCCGCTGGTCTGCCGCTGCACACCTTGCTGGAGTTTGACGGGCAGTAAAAGGCGCCCTTGCGCCAGCTGCCGTGCACGCCATGACAGATACAAGAACAAGGCAGCCGCCCCAGAGCACGCGCCGCATCGCGCAGCAGGTGCAAGGCAAGCGCATCCTGCTCTGGGGCTATGGGCTGGAGGGAAAAGCCACCGAGGCATTTCTCAAAACGCACTGCGACGTTTCATCCCTGGATATTTTTGAAGGCACTCAGGATGGCATCGACGAAAATGCCTGCGACCTCATTATCAAAAGCCCGGGCATCAGGGAAGCGCACTGGGGCTTGAAATACACCTCCGCCACGGAACTTTTTCTGCGCGAGTTTGCCGCGCACACCATTGGCATCACCGGCACCAAAGGCAAAAGCACCACCGCCTCCATGCTCTACCGGGCGCTGCAGGCCGGCCAGCCCCGCCCGGCGCTGCTCGTTGGCAATATCGGCCTGCCTTGCCTGGACGCGTATGACGACATTGGCGCCGACACCATTATTGTTTTTGAACTCTCCTGCCACCAGTTGGACCATGTGCGCGTCTCGCCACACATTGCGGTGTTTTTAAACTTGTACGAAGAACACCTGGACCACTACGACACGCCTGAACGCTACTTCGCCGCCAAGGCCAATATCGCCACGCACCAGCACGAGGGCGACCATTTTCTGGCTGGCGCGCAGGTGCCGGCCATAGAAACACGCGCGCGCACCCATATTCTTGCGCAAAAGCCGCAAGGCGCGGCATTTTCCCTGCGCGCGCCCGGCGCGCACAACCAATACAACGCACAGACGGCCTATTTCATTGCCACAGAACTGTTTGGCGGCAACAGCGCACAGGTGCGCCACGCCATTGAGAGCTTTGACGGCCTGCCACACCGCCTGGAATACATTGGCACGGCTGGCGGCATTGAGTATTACGATGACTCCATCTCCACCATCCCCGAAGCGGCCATTGCCGCACTGGGCAGCATTGCACATGCAAAAACCATTTTGCTGGGCGGCATGGACCGCGGCATTCGCTATGATATTCTGGAGATGTTCATGCGCGCGCATCCGGAATATCACTACATTTGCATGTATGCGTCTGGCCGGCGGATGTACGACGCCGTTGCCCCGCTTCCGTACTGCCATTATCGGGACGATTTGACCGCCGCCCTGGCTCTGGCCCGGAAAATCACGCCGCCAGGCACCGCCTGCATTCTTTCTCCGGCAGCGGCATCGTACGGTGCCTTCAAGAACTTTGAAGAACGCGGCGAAGTTTTTCGCCGCCTGGCGCTTGGAAAATAAAAAAATACCAATGGAGCGACAATGAAAACGTGCACGACGCTGGCTTTTACGGGCGATATTGGTTTTGACCATTATATGCAGAAAAAATGGGAAGATGACGCCCTTCTTTCCCCGCAAATCATTGCTCTTCTTGCCGCCTCCGACCACGTCATTGCAAATATCGAAGGCCCGCTTGTGCCGTCCGATGCGCCACGCATGCAGGCCGCAGAAACCCGGCTCATGCACACCATTGATCCCAAAGCGGTGCGCGTTTTTGCCGCCATGCACGCCGATATTTGGTGCCTGGTGAACAATCACATCATGGATGCCGGAGAAGCGGGGCTGGCGGCAACGCTTGCCGAGGCGCGGCGCTTTGGAGCACAAACACTAGGCGCCGGCATGGATATTGACGCAGCGGCGGCGCCGATTATTTTGGAAGAAGCCGGTGGGATTGGCCTGTTTGGTGCGGGCTACCGCCGTGGCTGCAAACCGGCTGGCGAACACAATGGGGGCTGTTTTCTCTGGCATGAGATGGAGAGAATACAGGCAGTCATTGCCAGCATCAAAAAAAACTGCCGCTGGTGCGTGATGGTGGTGCATGGCGGAGAGGAGTTTACGGCGCTCCCTTCCCCCTATACGCGCGAGCGTTATCTGGCCTATCTTGACATGGGCGCAGATGCCGTGGTGTGCCACCATCCGCACGTGCCCATGAATTATGAAAAAGTGGGTGACAAATATATTTTTTACTCACTTGGAAATTTCATTTTTGACACTGATTATCAGCGTGCCCAGTACAATACAGAAACAGGAATTGTGCTGCAATTGCATTTCACAGACAGCGCCTTCGACTTCACCGCCCACGGCATCCACCTGAACCGCACCGCAGGGCGGCTTGCCCTTGGGGAATTGCCGCACATTTTCACCAATGTGCCGGCAGAGGAATATTACAGACTGGCGCCACTTGCCACACAAATGTTTTTGGCGGCAACGAAACGCCAGCAGCTTTTTCTCTACCCGCAAAAATTCAAGCATGCAACCTCGCACGATTGGGAGGCACATTTTCTAGACCCCAGACGCGCAGGGCGCGTGGAGGGCGAGGCGCTCGATTTCCGCATCCTGTACCCCTTTGCACGGCAGGCTGAAAACGGCGCCTGGAAGGAAAGCACCTTGGAAAAGGTGAAGGCATATATCCTGGCACAAATGTAGGGCGCGCTGCTGTATGGAACGGGAAATTGGCAGATACCCGCGCTATTGAACATCGCTTGCCCGCAAGATATGCGGGCAAAGATGTAACATGGAGCAGAGTATTTGAAAAGCTATGCCCAGGAAACACCGCTCCCAGCGTCAGCACGCACAAGGCCCACACACGCCACGCAGCGGCTACGACAGCGCCTCTGTTGAGCCAGGCGGCGATGGTGCGCTGCGCGCCAATCCCAATCCGCCCAGCGCGCAAGCGGTGCCGACGCTGGGAGCGTTGATGGCGTCATGCCTCGGTGATAAAGCAAAGCCCCTTTGCTCAGGGGCTTTTTTGTGGGCGTGTGCTGAATCGATTTCCTCCATACTCATCATATTTATGTTTGTTTGCCGGCAAGGTTCGCAGGCAATGAGGCTATACCCTTGCTGATTGCGGCTGTGAGGCGTTTTTAAACAGGATGGGCGGCCACATGAGCCGCCCGTGCAAGGTGGTGCTAAATACCCAATGCTTTTGGGTTTCATTGCCCGCATGATATAGGGGCAATAGAGCGATACCCGCTAATTTTCTTCACTGTGATAGCGCGTCACACGCTGCACTTCATTTTTGCTGCCGAGCATGACGGCCACGCGCTCGTGCAGCGCAGCGGGCTGGATGTCGAGGATGGCTTGCTTGCCGTTGGTGGCGGCGCCGCCGGCTTGCTCGATGAGCCAGGACATGGGGTTGGCTTCGTACATGAGGCGCAGCTTGCCGGGGCGCTTTGGCTCGCGTTTGTCCCAGGGGTACATGAAGATGCCCCCGCGCAGCAGCACGCGGTGCACGTCCGCGACCATGCTGGCAATCCAGCGCATGTTGAAGTTTTTGCCGCGCCCGCCGTCGGCGCCCAGCAGGCATTCGGTGATGTAGCGGCGCATGGGCGCGGCCCAGTGGCGCGAGTTGCTCATGTTGATGGCGAACTCTTGCGTCTCGTCTGGCACGCGCAGGCTGCTGTGCGTGAGCAGGAAGGTGCCGCTGGCGGGGTCAAGGGTGAAGAGCTGCACGCCGCCTCCGGTGGTCAGTGCCAGCATGGTCTGCGGGCCATAGATGCAGTAGCCGGCAGCGGCCTGGCGGCGACCGGGCTGGAGGAACTCGGCTTCACGCACTGCGCCGCTGGCGGTGCGCGGCAGCACGCTGAAGATGGTGCCGATGCTCACGTTCACGTCAATGTTGCTGGAGCCGTCCAGCGGGTCAAAGAGCAGCAGCCATTGCGCCGCTTCGGCGCCGGGGATGGGGCAGATGGTGTCCATCTCCTCGCTGGCGAGTGCAGCGACGGCGCCGCCCTGGTGCGCGGCCATCAGGGCGTCGTTGGCGATGAGGTCGAGCTTTTTTTGCGCTTCGCCTTGTACGTTTTCGCTGCCGGCGCTGCCCAGCACGCCGCCAAGCGCGCCTTGGGCGACCAGACGGCTGATGCGCTGGCAGGCGCTGGCGGTGGTTTCAATGACGCTTTGCAGCGTGGCGCTGATGGCGCCGCTGGCGTGCTGCGCGGCAAGGTGCTGTTCAAGGGTTGTGGTGGTGGTGGTGGTCATGCGGAGGTTTCCTCTTGGCTGGCGGGTTCGGCGGAGTGGGCAAGGGCGCGGCTGGTGACTTCGTGCACGTCGCGGCTAAGTTGCGCGCCGCGCTCGGCTACGCGCTCAATAGCGGTGCGCGCGGCGCTGCGGTATGGCTCGGCAAGGGCGGCCCAGCGTTCGAGCGCACGCGCCAGCCGTGCGGCCACTTGCGGGTTGATGGCGTCAAGCGCGAGCACCTGCTCGGTCCAGAAGGTGTAGCCGGCGGCGTCCGCGCGGTGGAAGGCGGCGGGGTTGGCGCAGCAGTAGCTGAAGATGAGGGCGCGCGCGCGGTTGGGGTTTTTCAGCGTGAAGTCGGGGTGTGCCATGAGCTGGCGCACCTGCGCCAGCACCTTGCCCCCCTCATCGGGCGCGGCAGCCTGCAGCGCAAACCATTTGTCAATCACGAGGGCGTCGCCCGCATAGCGCGCGTAGAACTGCGCCAGCGCGCGTTCGGCCAGCGGGTGCCCAGCGCCGATGAGGGCGTGCAGCGCCGCCAGGCGCTCGCTCATGTTGCCCGCGTCCTTGGTGAGCTGATAGGCGCGGCCTGGCCAGACGGGGTCGTCCACAGCGGCGGCGTGCAGGCAGAGCATGGCCAGGGCGAGGGCGGTCAGCGCGCGGCGCCCGGCGCTGGCGGCGTCTGGCTGCCAGGCGGCGCGGCTGCGTGCGGCCCACACCTGCTGCCATTCGGTGTGCAGCGCGGCGGCAAGCTGCCGCTGCATGGCACGGCGCACGGCGTGGATGCGCTGCGGGTCGGCGGGGTGCAGGTGCTCGCTGATGATGGTCTCGCCCGGCAGCGCCAGCGCCAGCGCCTTGAAGCCGGCGTCAAGCTGCGGATGCACAAGAGTGGCGCGCAGCGCGGCGAGGTCTTCATCGGCAAAGGGAGCGGCGGAGATGTCGCCTTCGGCGCTGGCAAGCTGCGTGGCGATGCCGAGCATGAGAAGCTGCCCCGCTTCCCAGCGCGCAAAGGGGTCGCTGTCGTGCGCGAGCAGGTGGCGCAGCGCGGCGGGGGAAAGGCCGGCTTCCAGCCGCACGGGGGCGCTGAAACCGCGCAGCAGCGAGGGCACCGGCTCCGCCGCGATGCCCGTGAAGGTGAAGCTGGCGCTTTCCTCGGTGAGCAGCGCGGTGTACGTTTCCACGGGTGGCGCGTCGCTGCCTGCCAGCGCAAGGGGCAGGGCACTGCCATCGGCGCCCACCAGCCCGAGGCGCACGGGAATGACGAAGGGCAGCTTCTCCTTCTGCCCCGGCGTGGGCGGCGTGTGCTGCGAGAGCGTGAGGGTGTAGGTGTGCTCTTCGGCGTCAAAGCTGCCGCGCGCCGTGACCACGGGGGTGCCCGCCTGCGAGTACCAGCGTTTGAACTGCGTCAGCAGCGCGGGCAGGGCGCTGGCGGGGTTGGCGTCGCTCATGGCCTGCGCAAAGTCGTCGCAGGTCACGGCCTGCCCGTCGTGACGCTGAAAATACAAATCCATGCCGCGCCGGAAGCCTTCGCGCCCAAGCAGCGTTTGATACAGCCGCACCACTTCGGCGCCTTTTTCATACACCGTGGTGGTATAGAAATTGCTGATTTCCTGATATTCGTCCGGGCGCACCGGGTGCGCCATCGGGCCGGCGTCTTCCGGAAACTGGCTGGCGCGCAGCGCAAGCACGTCCTTGATGCGACAGACGGCGCGCGCCGAGGCGCTGCCCGCCATGTCCTGACTGAACTCCTGGTCGCGGAACACGGTCAGCCCTTCTTTGAGCGAGAGCTGGAACCAGTCGCGGCAGGTGATGCGGTTGCCCGTCCAGTTGTGGAAATATTCGTGCCCAATCACGCTTTCCACGCCAAAAAAGTCTTCGTCCGTGGCGGTGTCGGGTTTGGCGAGGACGAATTTGCTGTTGAAGATATTCAGCCCCTTGTTTTCCATCGCGCCCATGGTGAAATCACTCGTGGCGACAATGGCAAAACGCTCCAGGTCAAGTTTGCGCCCAAAGCGCGCCTCATCCCAGGTGATTGCGGCAATAAGCGAGCGCATGGCGTGGCCGGTTTTGTCCAGGTCGCCCGGGCGCACATACACCTGCAGCAAATGTTCAGCGCCCGAGCGCGTGCGAATGCGCTGCTCGCGCGCCGCCAGCCGCCCGGCGACAATGGCAAAGAGATAACACGGCTTTTTATATGGGTCGTGCCAGGTGGCGAAATGGCGGCCATCGTCCAGCGCGCCGGTTTCCACCAGATTGCCATTGGAAAGCAGCACTGGATATTTTTGCCGCTCGGCGCGCAGCGTGACGGTGTAGGTCGCCATCACGTCCGGACGGTCCAGAAAATAGGTAATGCGGCGAAAACCCTCAGCTTCGCATTGGGTGAAAAAGTCGCCGCCGCTCATGTAAAGGCCCATGAGGCAGGTGTTTTTCTGCGGGCAGCAGGTGGTGAAAATCTCCAGCTCAAACGGCTCCGTGCCTTCCGGCAGGTTTTCCAGCACCAGCGCCTCGCCGTCCATGCGAAAGGAGCAGCCGGCGCCGTTGAGCAGCACGCGCACCAGCGTGAGTTCTTCACCGTCCAGACGCAGCGGCTGTGCGGGCACCTCCGGGTTGCGGCGCAGCGTCATGCGGTTCAACACGCGGGTTTTTGCGGCATCCAGATCCAGCGTCAGGTGCACCGTGTCAATCCAAAAGGCGGGCGGGGTGTAGTCGGCACGCCGTACGGTGGCGGGTTTTGTGGAATCGTTCATGTGTGTCAAAGGCAAATAGGCAAAAAGCCGCAGCCCGCAGAGCGGACGGCGGCGGAATATGGCTGGCCGGTTGGCGCAGGGCAGCGGTGTTTTACACGCCCTGTTTCAGGCTGGCTTCAATAAAGGCGTCCAAGTCGCCGTCCAGCACTTTTTGCGTGTTGCTGGTTTCATAGCCAGTGCGCAAATCCTTGATGCGGCTCTGGTCCAGCACATAACTGCGTATCTGGTGCCCCCAGCCGACGTCGGTTTTGCTGTCTTCCAGCTTTTGCTGCTCCTGCTGGCGCTTGCGCATTTCAAAGTCATACAGGCGCGAGCGCAGCCGGCGCCACGCCACGTCGCGGTTGCTGTGCTGGCTGCGGCTGTCCTGACACTGCACCACGATGCCCGTGGGCAGGTGCGTGAGGCGCACGGCGGAGTCAGTTTTATTGATGTGCTGCCCGCCGGCGCCGCTGGCGCGGTAGGTATCGACGCGCACGTCTGCCGGGTTGATGTCAATTTCTATGGAATCGTCAATTTCCGGGTAGACAAAAATGGAGGCAAATGAGGTGTGCCGCCCGCCGGCAGAATCAAAGGGCGATTTGCGCACCAGCCGGTGCACGCCCGTTTCTGTTCGCAGCAGGCCGTAGGCATATTCGCCTTCCACTTTGATGGTTGCGCTTTTGATGCCGGCGGTCTCACCCGGCATTTCATCTTCCAGGTCGGTTTTGAAGCCCTTGCGCTCGGCATATTTCAGATACTGACGCAGCAGCATGCTGGCCCAGTCCTGCGCTTCGGTGCCGCCGGCGCCCGCCTGAATATCAATAAAGCAGTTGCTGGGGTCGGCGCTCTGGTTGAACATGCGGCGGAATTCGAGCTGCTCCACCTGCTGCTGAATCTGCGAGGCGTCGCTTTCAATGGCTGCCAGCGTGTCGTCGTCGCCCTCCTCGCGGCTTAGCTCAAACAATTCGGCAGCGTCTTGCAGGTTTTTTGCCATGTCGTCAAGCGTGACGACGACGCCGTCGAGCAGTTTTTTTTCTTTGGCGAGTTCTTGCGCTTTTTTCGGATCATTCCACACCGCAGGGTCTTGCAGTGCGGCGTCCACGACAAGCAGGCGTTCAGATTTTTCAGCGTAGTTAAAGATACCCCCGTAGCGCCTGGCAGCGGGCGTTGAGGTCGTCAATCAGATTGCCAATTTGGTTAATGTGTTCTGC
>ONTY01000038.1 GCA_900320815.1 uncultured Pseudomonadota bacterium | reverse complement strand
GCGCGCAGCATCGCCACATCCGGCTCGCGACTGGGCAGCGCAGAAAGCGGCAGCCGCGCCTCACGCACATCGCCGCTTTGCCCGCCGCGCGCATAGCGCAGCGTCACATCCTGTCCATCAATGCCGGCACGCGTGAGCTGCCAGCGCAGCGTCTCAAACGAGAGCAGTGGCACCTCCTCGCCCCCTACACGCTGCGCTGCCAGCACCTCATCGCCTGCCCGCAAGCCCGCTTTCTCCGCCAGGGAGCCTGCCAGCGGCGGCGCAATCACGGCGCGCGGCTCTTCCATACCAACCATACTCACCACTGCATACAGCAGCGCAGCCAGCACCAAATTTGCAATCGGCCCCGCCGCCACCACCGCCGCGCGCGCGCGCAGCGACTGCGTGTTGAACGCGCGGTGGCGTTCTTCCGGCGCCACCGCTCCCTCGCGCTCATCGAGCATCTTCACGTAGCCGCCAAAGGGAATGGCGGCAAACACAAACTCCGTGTCCTGCCCCGGGTGCTGGCGGCGCGGCTTGAAACGCCACAGCTCGCGCCCAAAGCCGATGGAAAAGCGCAGCACCTTCACGCCGCACGCCACCGCCACGCGGTAATGCCCCCACTCATGCACCGCCACCAGCACCGACAGCGCCACCACAAAAGCCAACAGCGTCACCAGCATGGCCACACCTCCCCGCTTTTCAACACACAGGCGCGCCATTCGCGCGCGCTCTGGACAACAACAAGTCTTGACACGTCTTTCATCCGCAGCATTCCATGAAGCGCCGCATCATAGCTGCGGTGCAGCACAACGCAGCATTGCAGATAAAACCATATACTCCAATTCAGAACATAAAGTTTCCCGCATAACATAAGTGCAACAACACAATACCCCGACAAATTGGGCGGCAGAATCGACGATGGAGAAAAATATACCCATAACTATGACACTTCATTTCCCGCAATATATGCAGGCAGCAAAGGCATACCTTAGCGCACTATGGGGAAGATGGAATGTGCGGAGGCACTCACACCTTCCAGCGCCAGCTGCCGCTGCTTGCGCACCAGCCAGTCAGCGTAGCCCGTGAGCGCACCACTGCTGCCCACAAGGCGCAAAACGGCGCGCCAGCACAATTTTTGAATATCCGCACGGCGACCAGAAAAACACGCCTGCACCCAGCAGCGGGCAACATCCAAAATAGGCTGCGTGGGCGTATCCGGCCACTGCAGTGCGGCGCATGGAATATCCTTTTCCCCCTCAAACCAAAGCCCGGTGAGTGCCTGCGCGCTGCAGCCAAAAAAATGCGGCCAAGCGGCGTCTTGCGCCATATGGAAAAATGTGCAGCGGGCAGCTTCATATTCTGGCAGCGTGGCAGTGGGCAATGCGCTATATTTTTGCGCTTTTCTCCTCTCCCCCTGTTTTCGTATGCCGCACTACCGCATCGCCCCTTCCATCCTGTCTGCCGATTTCGCCAGCTTGGGCGAAGAGGTGCGCCGCGTTGCCGCCGCAGGCGCCGACTGGCTGCACTTTGACGTGATGGACAACCACTACGTGCCCAATCTCACCTTCGGGCCGATGGTGTGCCGCGCGCTCGCGCCGCACGCCGTGCTGCCGGCGGGCGCCCCTATGCCCATTGACGTGCACCTGATGGTGCAGCCGGTGGGCGCGCTGGCGCAGGCGTTTGCTGCAGCGGGCGCGGCGCTCATCAGCTTTCACCCCGAAGCCAGCCTGCACCCGCACCGCAGCGTGCAGGCGATACGCGCCGCCGGCTGCAAGGCGGGGCTGGCCTTCAACCCCGCCACGCCGCTGGATGTGCTGGACTGGCTGATTGACGAGATTGACCTGGTGCTGGTGATGAGCGTGAACCCAGGCTTTGGCGGGCAGGCGTTCATTGACAGCGCGCTGCGGAAAATCGAGCAGGCGCGCCGGCGCATCGACGCCTCGGGGCGCGACATCCGGCTGGAAGTGGACGGCGGCATCAAAGCCGCCAACATCCGCCGCGTGGCCGATGCCGGCGCAGATACCTTTGTGGCCGGCAGCGCCATATTCGGGCAGCCGGATTATGCGGCAGTGATTGCTGAAATGCGCGCCGAACTGGGGAAAAAATAAAATGAGCGGAAATACCCTTGGGCATTTGTTCGCCGTCACCAATTTTGGCGAATCGCACGGCCCGGCCATTGGCTGCGTGATTGACGGCTGCCCGCCCGGGATGGCGCTTTGCGAAGCCGATATTCAGCCGGAACTTGACCGCCGCAGGCCGGGCACGAGCAAATATGTGACGCAGCGCCAGGAAAGCGACCGCGTGCAAATCCTCTCCGGCGTGTATGAGGGATTGACCACGGGCACGCCCATTTGCCTGCTTATTCCCAATACCGACCAGCGCAGCAAGGATTATTCTGAGATTGCCCAGAGCTTTCGCCCCGGCCACGCCGACTATACGTATTGGAAAAAATATGGCCGGCGCGATGCGCGCGGCGGCGGGCGTTCGTCTGCGCGCCTCACTGCGCCCACCGTAGCCGCCGGCGCCGTGGCGCGCAAGTGGCTTTTTGAAAATCACGGTGTGCAATTGCGCGCGTGCGTGACGCAAGTGGGGGAAATCACACTTGCCTTTGAAGACTGGAAATATGCGCGCGAAAACCCGTTTTGCGCGCCCGTGGCCGATACCGCCGCGCTGGAAAACTATATGCAGGCGCTGCGCAAGGCGGGCGACTCGTGCGGCGCGCGGCTGCGCGTGCAAGCCAGCGGCGTGCCCGCCGGCTGGGGGCAGCCCATTTACGGGCGCCTCGACGCCGATATTGCCCACGCCCTGATGGGGTTGAACGCCGTGAAAGGCGTGGAAATTGGCGCCGGTTTTGCCTGCATCGCACAGCGCGGCAGCGAAGCGGGCGACAGTCCGCAGCCCGCAGAAAATGGCAGCGTGCGCTTTTCCAGCAACCACGCCGGCGGCGTGCTTGGCGGCATCAGCAGCGGGCAGGATATTGAAGTGAATATCGCCATCAAACCCACCAGCTCCATTTTGATAGAACAGCCCTCCATGAACATGGCTGGCGAGGTGGTGCATATCGCCACACGCGGGCGGCACGACCCGTGCGTTGGCCTGCGCGCCGCGCCCATCGTGGCGGCGCTGCTGGCGCTGGTGCTCATTGAGCACGCTCTGCAGCACAGGGCACAGTGCGGTGAGGTGCGCTGAAATACTCTGGCATTGAATCAATGATTGCCGGCAATATATGTGGGCAAGCATTGATAAAGATGGTGGAGTATGCAGCAAACTATTCCAGCAGCCCGGCGGCACGCGCGGCGCGCAGCGCCTGCGTGCGGCTGCCCACGCCCAGCCGCTTGAACAGCCGCCACATATACGCCTTGATAGTGTGCTCACTCAGCCCCAGGCGTTGCGCGATGTCGCGGTTGCCCAGCCCCTCGTCGAGCATGGCCAGCAGCTGCTGCTGGCGTTGGGAGAGAGGGTGCGCCTTTTGCTCTTGCGGGATATGGCCGAGCAAATCCTGAAAAGCGGCACCAACGGCATCCACGTCAGCGGTTTTTTCCACATACGTGCTGGCGCCAGCCTGCACAAATGCCGCCTGCACCTGTGCGGCAGGCTGCGTGGAGGCCACCATCAGCGCCGCGTGCGGAAACAGGGCGTGCAGCCGCTGCACGGCTGCAAACGCATCGCCCTCTTCTCGCGCTGCCAGCGGCAGGGCAAGGATGATGGCGTCCGGCGTGCCGTGCTGCGCCAGCGCATCGGGCGCATCGCCAGGCGCGCCCAGCAGCGCGACTGTGGCGCCCGGATACAGGCGCCGCAGCAGCGCAGCTGGGGCTTCGCGTGGCAGTGGTTGCGCGTCAATGAGATAGATGAGCACAGACGTTTTCTTCAAGCAAAGAGGAAGGGGAGGAGCCTATTGTGTGCGTGCGGCAGTCGCACCGCCACACACCTGCCAGGCTTGCCGCACGTCATAAAAAAAACTGCGGCGCAGCGGGGCACCACATCTCAATTCTTCTAGATACCCCATCAATAAACATCTATATACCCGCAAGATATGCTGGCAGAACAATGTTTAGTCATTGGAGTATAAACCTTGCAGCCCTGCCCGACGCCGCATCTTGCGAAAGGTGTAGCGGTGCAGCAGCAAATACACCGCATAGCCCGAAAGAATGCACGCGCCCATCAGTGCCGCCAACTTCGCCGGTGTTGTCGCGTGCAGCGCCCCGGCCAAAAACGACACCACGCCCGCCAGCGCAAACTGCATCATGCCCAGCAACCCGCTGGCGGAGCCGGAGTTCTGGCGAAAGCGGTCCATTGCCAGCACCGTCGCATTGGGCGCAATAAAACCCACCATGCCGTTGGTAAGAAACAAAAACACCTCAAACCACCAGAAACCAAAACCCAAAAAGCTCCCCGCCATCAGCATCCCCACGCACACCAGCATGGTGATGAAGCCGTAATGCAGCACAATATAGGGTGAGATTTTCCGCACAATTTTTGCATTCACCGTAGCAAACACCGTGCCCCCCAACGCATTGATGCCAAACACCACACCAAACGCCTGCGCCGAGAGACCATAAAAATCCTGGAACACAAAACTCGCCGCCGTAATGTAGGCAAACAGCGCCGCCAGCGGCAGCGCCAGCGTCAGCACCAGGATGACAAAGCGCCGGTCGTCCAGAATCGCAAAATAATTTTCAAACACCGTTGCAATGTTCATCGGCGCGCGACTTTTTTCGTCCAGCGTCTCCGGCAGTCCAACATACATCATCGCCAGCAGCAGTGCGCCAAAAATGCCCAGCAGCACAAACACCGCCTGCCACGGCGCATATTTTGCCACAATGCCGCCAATGGAAGGCGCAAACATCGGCGCCAGCGCCCCCACCATCATCATGACAGCCAGCACCGAGGCGCCCTCTTTCAAATCAAACCTGTCATTGATAATGGCGCGTGCAATCACCACGCCTGAACAGCCGCCGAGCGCCTGCAAAAACCGCAGCAATACAAACATCCAGATATTTGGCGCCAGCGCGCACGCAAAACTCGTCACGGTGTACAGCGCAATGCCAAACGCCAGCGGCTTTCGGCGCCCCAGCGCATCGCTCACCGGCCCATAGACAAGCTGCCCGCAGGCAAACGCCACAAAAAACGCTGTAATCGTCAATTGCACCCTGGGCTGTGTCGTGGCAAACGATGCCTGCACCTCGCCCAGCGAAGGCAAATACATATCAGTGGCCAGCGGCGCCAGCGCCGACATATATGCCAAAATCCAGATGAGAATAAAATTTGGATGTTTTTCCAGAAACCGCATCTTTCAAACTCTTGCCATTGTGCTGTTATTGCTCGCCAGCTTGCAGCGCGGCAATGCGCTCGGCCAGCGGCGGATGCGTGGCAAACAAGCGCCCAAAACCACCCGCAATACCCAATGCCTTCATTTCCTGTGGCAGCGCGCCGGGCTGCATGGCACCCAGACGCTGCAAGGCGTGCACCATTGCGTGCGGCTGCCCCAGCAAGCGCGCCGAACCCGCATCGGCGCGAAACTCGCGCCAGCGCGAAAACCACGCCACCACCATACTTGCCAAAAATCCCAACACTGTATTCAGCACCATGCTGGTGAGATGATACCCAACGCCCGTGCGGTGTGCCTGGTTGCGCCCATCCTGGCGCTGGCTCAACGCATTATCAACAAGCATGCCAACGGCGCGGCTCAAAAACACCACAAAAGTATTCATCACGCCCTGCATCAGCGCCATTGTCACCATATCGCCATTGGCCACATGTGATATTTCGTGCCCCAGCACCGCTTCCACTTCTTCGCGCGACATGCCGCGCAGCAGCCCGGTGGACACCGCCACCAGCGAGGCATCGCGCCGCGCGCCCGTGGCAAACGCATTTGGCGCCCCTTCATAAATCCCGACTTCCGGCATACCAATGCCCGCGCCCTGCGCCAGGCGACGCACCGTCTCCACTATCCAGGTTTCCTCGGCATTGCGCGGCTGCTCGATAATGCGCACGCGCATACTGTGTTTGGCCATCGTCTTGCTCATCAGCAGCGAGACAATAGAGCCGGCAAACCCCACCACCATCGCATAAATAATGAGCGACGTGGTGTTTGTGCCCACATATGCCTCAATACCCAACAGGCGCGAAACAACGCCCAGCACCACCATCACGGCAAGATTGGTGACGAGGAAAAGTGCAATTCTCAACATGGCTGCCTCAGTATTTTCTGCGGAAGAATATGAAAACCACGGCAGCGGCAGCGCGCACCCGCCGCTGCTGCGCCGCACAAGGCGCTTTTTATACTGCGCCAGCCTGCCTCTGGCGCGCCTGCGCCTGACGCTTTTGTGCATCTTGGCCGCATGGCTGCGGCGCGCGGGCAACGGTGCGGCCTGCCAGGCCCAACTTGCATTGGGTATCGCTGCATTGCCCGCATATTACGCCGGTGATAGAGCATTCTATTGTGCAGTATTTCGCTCTTTATCCTCTACTCATGCTCCCTGCCAATGCCATTGACCCCGCCGCCGCCGCCCGCTGGCTGCGGCGCACGCCCGCCGCACCGCCCTGGCTGCACGCCGAAGTTGCGCGCCGCATGGCCGCGCGCCTGCCTGCCATCCGCCTGCCCGTGCAGCGGTGGGCCCAGTGGCTGCCCGCGCTTGGAGGCGGGCACAGCACAGTAGCGGCGCATTACCCCGGCGCCGAATGCGTGCCTGTGCCGCCCGCGCCACCTGCGGGCAGCGTGCAAATGGTGTGGGCAAATATGCTGGCGCATTTTTCAGCGGCGGCACCCACGCTGCTGGCCGCCTGGTGCCAGGCGCTTTCTGAAGGCGGTTTTCTGATGTTTTCCTGCCTGGGACCAGATACGCTGCGCGAATTGCGCGCGCTGTATTCAGCACTCGACTGGCCGCCGCCCGCGCAGCGATTCATCGATATGCACGACTGGGGCGATGCGCTGCTGGCAGCAGGATTTTCAGACCCCGTCGTGGATATGGAAATGCTCACCCTCAGTTTCAGCACGCCACAGCGCCTGTTGGAAGAATTGCGGGAAATTGGGCGCAACCTGCACCCCGCCCGTTTTTCCGCACTTCGCACCCCACGCTGGAAAAATCGCCTGCTCACGGCGATGTGCACACACATGCGCGGTGCCGATGGTGCATTTTCTCTCACGTTTGAAATCATTTACGGCCACGCCGTCAAAACCACGCCGCCTGCCGCCGCTGCCAATATCCCGCTGCACGAAATGCGGCGTATGCTGCGCCACCGTCCGCCTTTTTGAAAATACGCCACCGCCATGCACGCCCTTTTGCCCTGCGCCTTTGAAGAAGCTTCCCCCTGGCTCACCCGCTGGGCGCCGCGCCTGTGGCCCGCCGGCTGCGAGGTGCTGGATGTGGCCTGCGGCGCCGGGCGCCACATGCGCTGGCTGGCGCAGCACGGCTGGCAGCCGCTGGGCGTGGATTGCAACGCCATCGCGCTCGCTGCCGCCGCCGAATGGGGGCGCGTGCTGCACGCTGACCTGGAGCGCGACCCCTGGCCGCTGGGCGCGCGGCAATTTGCCGGCGTGCTGGTAAGCCGCTACCTCTGGCGCCCGCTGCTGCCGCACCTCATGGCTGCCACAGCTCCCGGCGGCGTGCTGCTGTATGAGAGCTTTGCCGCCGGCGACACCGCTGGGCGCCCCATGCGCACCGAGTTTGTGCTGCAGCCCGGTGAGCTGCTGCGCTTTTTCATGCGCGCGGGCTGGCACATCATCGCCAGCGAAGACGGCTACGCCCCCTCGCTGCGCCGGCGCCTGCAGCGCATCGCCGCCGCGCGGCTGCCCGCTGGGGCCGATGACGCGCCGCCGCGTTATGCGCTGGAATAAATCGCCTGATACGCGCCTTGCACGCCCAAAGAAATCAATATGATTTTCTGGGCACAGAAATACACCAGCAGATAAAAGAGCAGCGGATGATGGAGAAAATGCCTTCCATTCATTTTCCATACCATGCGTCCATGCCCCTGCCCCGCGCCCTCGCCGCCCTCTCGCAACTGCTGCCCGGCCACTGCCTGCTGTGCCGCGCCTGGCCCGCACCACCGCTGTGCCATGACTGCCTGGCGCGCTTTGCCCACGCCGTGCCGCGTTGCGAGGCGTGCGCTCTGCCCGTGGCGCCGGGCGTGCGGCGCTGCGGTGCCTGCCTGCGCACGCCGCCGCCGCTGCACCGCTGCATCGCCGCCGTGCCTTGGGCGTGGCCGTGGGCGCAGTG
>ONTY01000332.1 GCA_900320815.1 uncultured Pseudomonadota bacterium | reverse complement strand
GGCAATGTCGGCTGCCGTGTGGAACAAGGCAAAGAGCATGGAGAATATCTGGGTGCGCGCGGCATCAAGTTTTTCCGGCACCCGGGCGCGCATTTGCGGCGCCGCAATCAAGGCAGCGCGCAGTGGATTATCTGCGCCGAACTGGTGGAAACCACGCGGCTTTTTGGGCGTGGCATTGCGACCATTGAACCACAGTGGCTGGAAGAAATTGGTGCACATCTGCTCAAAAAACAGGTGCTGGATCCGCACTGGGAGAAAAAGGCGCAGGACGTGGTGGCGCTGGAGCGCGGCACGCTGTATGGCCTGACAGTGTATTCAGGCCGACGCAAAAGTTATGGCAAATATGACGCACGCGGTGCGCGTGAAATTCTTATTCGCCAGGCGCTGGTGGCCGGTTTGAGCGAAGACGCGCTGCCCGAAGAATGGCTGCGCACCATGCCATTTTTGCGCGCCAATGCGCGCACCATTGCCAGCGTGCAGGAAATGGAGCACAAAAGCCGCCGGCAGGATTTGCTCGTTGACGAAGAACTGATTTACGCCTTCTATGACGCGCACATTCCTGAAAACATCGCCACTGGACGCGATTTTCAGGCGTGGTGGCGGCAGGCAAACCGCGAAAATCCAAAATTGCTGCACCTCTCGCGCGACGAACTCATGCGCCACGAGGCCGCCGGCATCACCACGGCGGCCTACCCCAATGTGCTGCGCCTGGGCGGCGTGGACTGCACCGCCAGCTATTTGCACCAACCGGGCGATGCGCGCGACGGATTAACTGTCAGCGTGCCGCTGTTTGCGCTCAACCAGATTGACGCGGCGCGCTGCGAATGGCTGGCACCGGGTATGTTGCGAGAAAAGCTGCAGGCGCTGCTCAAAAGCCTGCCGCAAAAGCCGCGCAGCCGTTTTCAGCCGCTGGCGGAATCTGCCGCGCGGCTGGCAGCAGAGTATGCCGCGCCGGAGCGTTTTGGCAAAGGCTCACTTGTGGATGCGCTGCTGGACAGCGTGCGCGCAGAAACGGGTCTGCGTGTGGCGCGCGCTGAAATGCGGCTTGAAAACCTGCCGCCGCATTTGTTTATGAACTTTCGCATTCTCGGCGAGCACGGGCGCCAGATTGGCGAGGGGCGCGACTTGGCGGCGCTCAAAGCCGCACACGGCGGCGCGGCGCGCGGCGCATTTCAGGCGCTGGCGGCGCTGAAAACAGCGCGCGCCACTTTGGAAAAACCAGATGCTGCTCCCGCGCCTGCACCAGAAAAAACACAAGCGCAGAAAAAAGCTGCGCCGCACGAGGTGGAAACCGGCGATGGCGATGCGCGCCACACGCGCTGGGATTTTGGTGCACTGCCAGAAATTATGGAAATCCGCCGCAAGGGGCAGACGCTCATCGGTTTTCCCGCGCTCATTGACGAGGGCGATGCCGTGCGTATTGAAGTATTTGACGAGCCGGAGGTGGCCGCCGCGCGCCACCGCGCCGGGCTGCGGCGCCTTTTTTCGCTGCAACTCAAGGAGCAGCTCAAATATCTGGAAAAAAATATTCCTGATTTTCGCAGCATGGCTGTGGCGTATATGCCGCTGGGCACGGAGGCGCAGTTGCGCCAGAGCATTCTGGCGCTGGCGCTCGAGCGCGCCTTTCTGGCCGAGCCACTGCCCGCCGATGAAGAAGAGTTCACGCAGCGCGTGGAAATTGCGCGGCTGGCCGCCACTATCTTGAATGAATACACCCTTGCGGCGCGGCGCGTGAAAGATGCGCGCGCCGCTGCGCCTGACGCCGCGCAAGATGCCACAGAGCAAATGCAGCGCCTGCTGCCCGCCAGCTTCCTGCTCGCCGCGCCGTGGGAGGCGCTGCAGCACTTTCCGCGCTATTTAAAAGCGATTGCCATGCGCTTTGAAAAGCGCCGCGCCGACCCTGAGCGTGACGCACGCCACATGGCCAGCGCACGCGCGCAGGAGCAACGCTTCTGGCGCACCGTCGCCGCGCGCCAAGGGCAGCAGGACGCGCGGCTGCAGGCGCTGCGCTGGATGCTGGAAGAGCTGCGCGTGAGCCTGTTCGCGCAGGAGTTGCGCACGCCCCAGCCCATCAGCGTCAAACGGCTGGACAAGGCGTGGGCGCAGATTCAGGGGTGAAAAAAGACGTTCCCTCTCCCTCGCGGCAGCGGAGAGGGAGAGCAGGGCAGGGGTGCGCTGCATTGCGGCAGCAGTGCAGCGGTTTTGGATTGAACAGGCATTGCATGTGCCACATGCAGCAACGGGCGCTACGCGCCCGTTCCTCCTCACCCTGACCCTCTCCCCCCGTTGAGCCGCTGCGCAGCATGCGGGGGAGAGAGGATGTGTTTGTGCCGCTTCAACCGTGGTTTAACAGAGCCGCAAAACAACGGGTATCATGTGGCTGCCGGCAACATAAGCCGGCAGCGTGTGATATTTGTTATGGGTATATGGTAAAACCTCCGTGTGCATCTGCCATAGGCGGGGTGCAGTTGCCAAGTGGCGCCGACCTGTTGTATATACTGCCGCGCGTGACGGAATGCGCACCGGCGCACAGCCACGACGCGCTGTGCTGCCAGCACCACCCGCCAGCAGACCAACATGACACTACTCCAAAGCAAACCCCGGGCAGCCATTGGTAGTAAACACAGCAGCCACAGGGAGCCTGCTGTACATACCCCAAGAAATCGTGACGTAATTCACACTCTGCCGCAAGCGCCCGCCACAGCTGCCGCGCTTGCCACATCGCACCTGAACACCCATCCCCACGCCCGCACTGCCGGCGTGGGGATTTTTTTGCGCCGGTTTTTTCATACTTTTCCCTCACTGCCCACAAAAACCGCCCGCCGCTGCGCGGGCGGGGGCAGGTTTTTCATTTCTCCAACCCAAGAAAAGAAAGGCCATTTTCATGAGTGAAAAAACCAGTTTCAAACCTGAGATGCTCCAGAAACTCAGCAACCCTGAAGCCGTCTGCAGCAGAGTCATGGCGATGGCGCTGCACCATGCCGCTGAAACCGGGCACATCATGCGCGTG
>ONTY01000039.1 GCA_900320815.1 uncultured Pseudomonadota bacterium | reverse complement strand
GGGCGCTTGGCTGCGCGGTCCGCAGTGGGCGGCGCCGTTGGCTGCTGCAGCGGTGTGTATGCCGCTGATATTTATGCTGCAGCGCTGGATATTTACACCCGTTGCGCCTGCGGGCTGGCACAGTTCACTTATTGATTGACTGTGAGAGGTACATGTGATGAATCCTAAAATCGGACAATACTGTGTCATCAGTGACCACGCAACGCTTGGCGCCAATGTAACAGTGGGGCATCACTGTGTGATTGAAGATGATGCGGCGATAGGGGACAACACGTACATCGACAGCCATACCGTGATTCGAAGCGGCGTGTCAGTCGGTAAAGATTCGTTCATAGGCGCTGGCTGCATTCTTGGAGAGCGTGGGCTGGGGCACAGTGTTAATAAAAACGAAGGCCAACCGCTTTCCGTTGGAGAAAATGCGTTGATTCGCAGTGGCTCCATTCTTTATGCAGGCTCACGGATAGGAACACACTTTCAAACAGGCCATCGAGTCACTATACGTGAGGGTACGGAAATTGGAAATTACTCGAGCATAGGCACGCTTTCAGATATTCAGGGAAAGTGCACGATTGGCCACTATGTAAGATTCCACAGCAATGTGCATATCGGTCAGAAGTCTGTTGTGGACAGCTTTGTCTGGATATTCCCATATGTGGTTCTGACCAACGACCCTGCGCCGCCATCTGAACATTTGCAAGGTGTTCACGTTCATCCATTTGCCATCATCGCAACATCGGCAACAATATTGCCTGGTGTGAGCATTTATCCAGACTCCCTTGTTGCTGCTGGCGCAACGGTGGCCAAAGATGTGGAACAGTATTCTGTAGTAGGGGGAGTGCCCGCGCGCGTCATTGGAGATGTCAGGGATATTACGAGCCATATTACCGGTGAAAAGGTTTATCCGTGGAGATATTATTTTGACAGGTATATGCCGTGGGAGGGCGTTGGCTTTGATGCGTGGTATGCCGGGATTTCTGATGATGAAAATAGGAAGTTTGGAATTGCTTTTATCAACAGAAGAGACCCATGAAATGAATATGGAGGAGAACTGTACAGCCCAACTGCAATCTGTTTCATGCGGGTAAGCATATTTTTTCATAAAAATCTGCGTTGATGTTTTAAAGTTCTCCCATTGTTTTGAAAATAAAAATATGACTCTGACACGTTCCAAACCATCCGGCTATGTGCCTGCGCTCGATGGCATACGGACACTAGCATTATTTATCGTTATATTTCATCACATGGGATACAGATTTGGGGCACCGGTATTGTTTCCTGGGGCGAGTGGTTTTGATATTTTTATGGTGCTCAGCGGCTATTTGATGACGGGCCAGTTGCTGCGTGAATATGAGCGCACAGGCACCATTAAAATCAAACGCTTTTGGCTGCGGAGAGAATTGCGCCTGTTGCCATCTATGTGGATGCTCATGTTTGGCACTTGTATTGCTGTGTTCCTATGGGATACAGAACGATTGTTGCAAACGCTACGCGCGGCAGCGTTTAATGCAGCATATCTGACAAATTGGGCAATAGTCTTGAAACTTGAAAATATGCACTATTTTGCCCACTTGTGGTCTTTGTCGCAGCAAGCGCAGTATTACCTGTTCTGGCCAGTGGTGCTGTTGTGGAATCTGAAGCGTAGATATATTATGGGTGATATACTACCCTTGTGCCTGGCCATGATTTTAGCATTGGTCTCATGGATGTGGCGTATTAATCTCGCCAACCGTGGCATTGAGTATGGAAGAATTTATTTTTCCCTGGACGCGCACTTGGATCCGCTGGCGTGGGGCAGTGCGCTGGCCGTGTGGCTGCACTGGAAAGGAAATACGTGGTGCAGACAAAGGTGGGTTTCATGGTTTGCGGCTGTTGTGGCGTTCGGCGTTGCTGTATATTACTTTCTCCCTCTTGACAGAACAGGATACCTTTGTTTTGGTGGCACAGCAGTAATGTGCGCAACTGCAGTAGTGCTTGCCGACGTACATCACAACCCATACTCCATGCTTCGCCCTCTACTCAGTTGGGCACCGCTGGTTTCCATTGGACGTATTTCGTACAGCATTATGCTATGGCACTGGATTATTATCATGGTTTTGGTGCGTAGCTCGGCTTCGATTCTGATGCTGCAAATCGCAACTGTTATGTTAAGTGTGCTGATTGGGTTGGTGATGTTTTATATCGTTGAGCAACCGAGCCAGCGGCTCAAGGAGCGTTGGACATAGAAAGTGGCTTGTAAGAGTCTGTTGAAAATATTTTTGGTTTATTGTGCGCCCAAATATGACATAAATAAGAAAACTTCCAGCAGACTCTAACGTCAACTGCGCCTGAAATTGTGGGCAATTGCGGTGTGCGGTGCGCAGCCCTGCAGCAGTTTCCAGGTTTTCCCCTACTGCGCTGCCGGGGAGGAGTAGGCAGCACTCTCCCATGCGTACACGATTTCGCAGCAGCCCTGTGCGGCGACAGCGCCCCAAGCGGCCAGCGCCTCGTCACTGGGGAAGAACTGGGCGTCGTCCCCCAGTTCAAACTCGGCGCTGGCAGTCAAGGCGTCGCTGCGGCGCTCGAGCGCCAGGCGCACACGCAGCCCGCGCTGCAGCGCGCCGTGCTCGGTCATCTCGATGTGCGGCGGGTGCGCCGCCAGCAGCGCGCGCACGTCGGCAGCGCCGGCGCCCACGCCAACGCGCAGATGGCGCCCAAAGCGGCAGCGCGCTGTGGGCAGCGTCCACACCTGCTCGACGCTCAGCTGCATGCCGCCATTGAAGCGGTCAGGCACGGCGCGCGCACGCACGATGAGCAGCGCGTCCTCGTGCAGCGCCTCGCGCGCACTGGCCAGCGCCTCGCCGTCCAGTCGCGTGTCCAGCCGCGCGCTGCCGTCGTCCAGCGCAAACAGAGCCACGCGCCCGCGCGCACCGGGCACGCTGCGGAGATTGCACACGATGCCAGCGAGCACCTGATCCACAGTGCGCCCGGCCTGCGCCGCCTGCGCCAGCGGCGTTGGGGCAAAGCGCCGCACCTCGGCGGCGTACTCGTCAAACAAATGCCCCGACAGGTGCAACCCCAGCGCCAGCTTCTCGCCCGTCAGGCGATCGCGCAGCGTGAGCGGTGCCACAGCGGGCAGGGGAGGCTCTTCGTCGCTGGCACCGGCGCTGCCTTCGAGCGCATCAAACAAGCCGGCCTGCTGCGCGTTTGCCTGCGCGGCGGCGCCATATTCAAAGGCAATATCAATGGCCGCCAGCAGCGCGGCGCGGTTGGGTTCCAGCGCGTCAAATGTGCCGGCGCGAATCAGTGCGTCCACACAGCGTTTATTGACGCGCCCGCGATCCACGCGGCGACAAAAATCAAACAGACTCTTGAAAGCGCCTCCTGCCGCGCGCTCGGCGCAAATGGCATCAATCGCCTGCTGCCCGGTGCCCTTGATGGCGCCCAGGCTGTAGCGAATGCTGCTTTTGCCCTCCGGCGCAAAATGCCAGGCACTGTGATTGATGTCGGGCGGCGAAAAATGCAACCCACACGCCAGCGCATCTTCGCGCAGCACGCGCAGCTTGTCGGTGTTGCCCATTTCCACCGTCATATTGGCGCAGAAAAACTCGGCTGGATAGTGCACCTTGAGCCACGCCGTGTGATAGGCCAGCAGCGAGTACGCCGCCGCGTGGCTTTTGTTGAAGCCGTAGCCGGCAAACTTTTCCATCAGGTCAAAGACTTCATCGGCCTTTTCGGCGCTGATATTTTTCTCTGCCGCGCCCTTGCGGAAAATCTCGCGATGCCGCGCCATTTCCTCGGCTTTTTTCTTGCCCATCGCGCGGCGCAGCAGGTCGGCGCCGCCCAGGCTGTAGCCTGCCATAATCTGCGCCGTCTGCATCACCTGCTCCTGATACACCATGATGCCGTAGGTTTCGCTCAAAATCGCTTCCAGCGAAGGGTGTGGATAATTGACGGGTTCCCTGCCGTGCTTGCGCGCAATAAAGCTGGGAATCAGATCCATAGGCCCTGGGCGGTACAGCGCATTCAAGGCAATCAAATCTTCCAGCCGCGTGGGCAGCGCCTCGCGCAACATGCGCTGCATCCCGGGACTTTCAAACTGGAACACAGCCTCGGTTTTGCCCTGCTGAAAGAGTTTGAAGACTTTTTTATCGTCCAACGGGATGTGCTCATAGTCAAAATCCTTGCGTTCGGGATGGCGCTGCACAATAAACTGCCGCGCCTGCTCCAGGATGGTGAGCGTGGCCAATCCCAAAAAGTCAAACTTCACCAGCCCGGCGTCTTCCACATCACCCTTGTCATACTGGCTCACAGCGGCATCGCTGCCCGGCTGCTGATACAGCGGGCAAAAATCTGTCAGTTTGCCCGGCGCAATAATCACGCCGCCCGCGTGCATGCCAATGTTGCGCGTTATGCCTTCCAGCTTTTGTGCCATCTCGACGAGGGTTTTGACTTCTTCCTCCCTGGCAATGCGCTCGGCGAGTTGTGGCTCGGCCAGAATGGCGTATTTTTCCTTGTCTTCGCTTGACACGTCGGCGGGCGGATATTTCAGCGTTACTGGTTTACCCGGCTTATTGGGTATCAGGCGGCTGACGCCATCGCAAAATCCATAGCCCAAATCCATCACGCGCCCCACGTCGCGAATCGCGGCGCGTGCGGCCATCGTGCCAAAGGTGGCAATCTGGCTCACGGCCTCTTTGCCATAACGGCTTTTGACGTATTCAATCACACGGTCGCGGTTGCTCTGGCAAAAATCCACGTCAAAGTCGGGCATGGATACGCGCTCGGGATTGAGAAAACGCTCAAACAGCAGCTTGTAGTGCAGCGGATCCAAATCCGTGATGCCCAGTGCATACGCCACCAGCGAGCCAGCGCCAGAGCCGCGTCCAGGCCCCACCGGGCAGCTGTTGTGCCTGGCCCAGTTGATGAAGTCGGCCACAATCAGAAAATAGCCAGGAAAACCCATTTTCACAATAATGTCCAACTCAAACGTCAGGCGCGCTTCATAGTCGGCGCGCCGCGCGGCGCGCGCAGTTTCATCCGGGAACAGCTGCACCAGTCGCCGCTCCAGCCCCTCGGCGGCTTGCTGGCGGAAAAACGCTTCCACACTCTGCCCTTGAGGCACAGGAAAATTGGGCAATTGCGGCTTGCCCAGTGTCAGCGTCACGTTGCAGCGGCGCGCAATTTCCACCGCATTGTCCAGCGCACTGGGAATATCGGCAAACAGCGCCTGCATTTCTTCGCTGCTTTTGAAATACTGCTCCTCGGTAAAGTGCCGCACGCGGCGCGGATTGCCTAGAATCTCGCCCTCGGCAATGCACACGCGCGCTTCATGCGCCTCAAAATCTTCGCGCCGCAAAAACTGAATTGGATGCGTGGCGACCACTGGCAGTCCCAATTGTGCGGCCAGCGGCACGGCGGCAGCAATATGTGCTTCGTCGTCTGCACGCCCCGCACGCTGCACTTCAATATAAAAGCGCTGCGGAAATATGGCAGCCAGGCGCCGCGCGGTGTCTAGCGCCGCCTCCTCGCGCCCGTGCAGCAGCGCCTGTCCCAGCGGCCCCGCCTGCGCGCCAGAAAGGGCAATCAGCCCCTCGGCCAGCCCGCGCAGTCAGTTCCACGAAGCCAGCGCCTGCCCTTTATCGGTGGCGCCCTGCAGGCAGGCGCGCGTGAGCAACTCTGACAAATTCAAATAACCCTGATGTGTGGCCGCCAGCAACAAAAGGCGCGCAGGCTGCAGCGCGCCATCAGCGGCCAGCGTCAATTCACAGCCCAGCAGCGGTTTGATGCCTTTTTTCAACGCCTCTTTGTAAAACTTGATGGCACCAAACATGGCATTCAAATCTGTGATGGCCAGTGCCGGCTGCCCGGCTGCTTTGGCCGCAGCAATGGCATCAGCGGGGTGCATCACGCCGTCGGCAATGGAAAATTCAGTATGCAGGCGCAGGTGGGTGAACATAGGTCAGGGGAGACAAACATCTCAAAACAACAGCTGTTGGGGGCGGGATTATTGAGCGCGCAGCGCGCAGCGCACATCGCTGGCGGCAGCTGCGCGGGGGGCAAGCAGGCGGATGCTGCCTTGCTGCTCTTTTTCTTCATAGCACGCAGCCAGCCATTCATCCAGAATATGCGCGCCACTGGAGCGGGCAGAGGCATTGGGTTCTGCCGCATCGTCCCAGTTTGTATCCACCAAGACGGCGCGCGGCGGGTGGCGGCGCATGTGCGCCACCATATCTGCCTGTGTGGCAGCGCGCGTTTGCACGCCCGGGTGCAGTTCATACCATTTTGTTGCCGGCGGACGGTCAGCCATGAAATACAGCAGCACGGCGTTGAGCATGAGTTTGTCATGGCGTCCGGCGGCAATATAAATTGGCTCTCCCGGCGCGCTGTGGCGACGCACCAGAGCAGCGGCCTGGACATAGCGCGCGCCAAAGGTGGAATAGGCGTCGGCGCAGCGCATATTCTGCGCAGCGGGGGCGGCGCAATAGGCCAGCATTTGTGTATTCAGCCACATGTGGGCAAAGCGGCGCTGCCCTTGGCCAAAACCGTGCAGCGCAGAAAATAGCAGCAGCGCACAGGCGGGCGCGATGGCAAGTGCAAGCGCCGCGCGCCGCGTGCCGCGCGCCATATCCCAGACGCACAGCAAAAAAAGCAGGGCTACGGGCACCGCCAGCACCAGCGACTGCGCCATGTGCAGCGGGTGTGCGCGCACCAGTCCTTTGATTGTGAATGCCAGGCACAGCAGCGCCGCCAAAAATACAAAGGGCAGGGCGGGGTGGGGCGCATTTTTTTGCCGCCGCAGCGCCAGTGCCGCAAAAACAAGCGTCGGAATGGCAGCAAGAAATGGCGCATAAATGCTGAACTCAAAGCTGCCGCGCAGCATGGCGCTCCACGCACTGCCGGGCTGGTGCAGTGCATTCACATAATAAGCCAGCTGCGCTGCGCCCGGCAGCGGCAGGCGGCGCACGGCAGGGTAAATAAAAGCAGGAATTTCTACCAGATTTTCATACAAGTCGCGCAACGGCACGTGCCAGAGAAAATAAGCCACCACGGGCACGCCAAGTATGGCAATGCCAGCAGCGTACGCGCCCAGCGCGCGCCCAATATCACGCCACGCGGGCTGCGGGACGCGGGTGCGCCAGACATATGCCGCGCCGATGGACAGGGTAGCAGCAGTGTAAAACCCCAAATCGTGGCGAAAGCACACCACCAGTGCCGTCAAAATGCCAGCGGCCAGCAGGCGGCGTGTTTTTTGTGTGCCTGAGGACGCTGCCAGTGCATTTTCCATCAGTATTAATGCAGCAACGGCGAATGCTGTGGCAGGAAAAGCGGGAAAGGCATCAAAGCGCACGCCAATCAAAAGCCCAAGCAGCACCACGATGCCCGTGCCCGCGATTGCCAATCGCCGCCAGTAGTTGCGTCCGGCAAAGCGGCGCAGCTGCATGCTTGCCATGAGAATGATGACGGTTTTTGCGACGATGCCGATGACGCGCACAAGATATTCCTGCTGCCCGAAGATGGAAAACAGCCAGGCGGTGAGGTAAAACTGCCCGGGTGCGTACATGGTCCAGAAATCCCGGTAGGGCAGCAGCCCGCGCTGCAGCGCCTGCGCCCCGGTGAGAATGATGCCTTCGTCATAAATATACAGTTCTGTATCCCACATCAGGCACTGCAGCGCGATGATGAGTATGGATCCAAGTGCCAACCGCCAGCAGGCAAGGCGAGGGAGATGGGATTTTGAAGTTGGCTGTGCGGAGCTGGTATTCATGTGGTTTTCAGACCGTTTTCAAGTGTGTTTTTTGGCAGGGGGAAAGGGCGTGCGTGCTGCGGGTGCAGCAAATTATGGCAGTGCAGGTGCAGGGCAGTGCTAAGGTGCACCGCCATGACTGCTGCTTCTGCTTCCCGCCCCCCGCGCACGTCTTCGCTGGTGCGCGCCACGTTCACACTGCTGGCGGGCGGGGCGCTGGCGCAGGCGCTGCCGCTTCTGGCTGGCCCGGTGCTCTCGCGCCTGTTTGCGCCGCAGGCGTTTGGGGTGTGGACGCAGTTTGCTGCCGTCGCCGGGGCGGTGGCGGTGGCGGTGTGCCTGCGCTATGAGCAGGCGCTGCCGCTGGCACGCGCGCCGCGCGCGGCGCAGGCGCTGCTGGCGCTGTGCTGGCGGCTGCTGTTGGCGGCGGGCGTGTTCGCTGCCG